>JAISCO010000006.1 GCA_031265535.1 Spirochaetaceae bacterium
TAAGCTCTGTCGCGTACTTTGCGGCGCGTCTTGGACTAGCGTACGATGACGCCATGATAAAAAGCTTTCACGGCAGATTGCGCCCGGATTCAACAGAATTCGATAAAGAACGACTGCTAAACGAGTTGACCGGACTCGCCGCTTGTAACCGCAAATGCTTTTTTCTAACTGACGGCGTAGTATCGCCCAAACTGATCTGTAGTACACTGGCCGGGCGCGGATTTGGGGAACTCCGCGTCAGTGTCGGCGAGCGGCTTTCATACCCGGATGAAAAAATAAACTCGTACATGATAAAAAATATTGTAGACGGCGATTTCGATACTCCGAACATTGTTTGTATCGAAAATGATAAAATCAGAAAAAACATCCGCGTAAATATACGGGATTCGGATTTTATACGCGGTTCGGTTCCAATGACCAAAGAAGATGTACGCGCGTTAAGCCTTTCAAAACTCTGCCTAAAACCGGACGCCGTTTGCTGGGATATAGGAGCGGGGACAGGCTCATTATCCTGCACCATGGCGCTCGCGGTCCCTTACGGCAGAGTGTACGCGGTCGAAAAAGACATGGAAGCATTGAAACTTATCCGTCAAAACAAAGAAAAATTCGGCTGTTACAACATTGAAATTGTTGAAGGCGCGGCCCCGGCCGTTCTTTCCACACTGCCCCCGCCCGATTCGGTGTTCATAGGCGGTTCAGGCGGGGCGCTTAGCGCCATCGTAAATGAAATTTGCGGCAAAAATTTCCGCGCACGAATCGTAATTAACGCGGTTACACTTGAAACACTCAACGCGGCGCAGGCAATCATCGAAAAGAATTTTTATGACGCTCAAATTACGCAAATCAGCGTAAACGAGTTTCAAAAAACAGGGCCGTACACGATGCTTAGGGCACAAAACCCGGTTTTTATAATAAATTTTGGCGGCGAAACATGAAGCTGCCGGCTAGAATCATGGTCGCGGGGGGCGGCAGCGGCTCAGGGAAAACAACGGTGAGCTGCGCGCTAATGGCGGCGTTCATGCGGCGCGGACTAAAAACGGCGGCTTTCAAGTGCGGCCCCGACTATATAGACCCAATGTTTCACCGTGAAACATTGGGGACTCATTCGGCAAACCTCGACCTTTTCATGCTGGGCGAGGATACCGCGCTAAAGCTCCTGAGTGAAAACAGCCTTGGCTGTGATATAGCCGTACTCGAAGGCGTTATGGGATTCTATGACGGAGTGGGCGGAGGCACGGCGGAGGCAAGCTCGTGGCATCTTTCAGAGGCCTCCGAAACCCCCGTTTTGCTTGTCGAAAACTGCGAAAGCCAATCGCTTACCATCGCGGCGCATATAAAAGGCGTGCTAGAGTTTAGGCGGAACAATATCCGGGCCGTGCTGCTTAACAATACCGGAGAGGCATCTTTTAAGACGCTAAAACTGGTAATCGAAAGAGAAACCGGAATACCTGTAGTTGGTTTTATGCCTTATTTACCCGGCTGCGCCATTGAAAGCCGCCACTTGGGACTGGTAACGGCGGCGGAAATCGAAGATTTGCGTAAGAAAATCAGCCGACTTGCGGATACTATCGAAAAAACCGCTGATATTGATAAAATTTTATCAATATCAGCTTCCGCGCCGCCGTTAAAAACGCCTGCGTCGGTAAAAAACATGCCTTTATCCAAAACACTGTCAGGCAAAAAGCGGCGAATTGGCGTGGCGAGGGACAGAGCGTTCTGCTTTTACTATGAAGACAGCCTGGGTCTGCTTGAAAAAATGGGGGCGGAATTGATTGATTTTAGTCCGCTTGCGGACAAAAGTCTGCCGCCCAATTTAGACGGATTGATACTCGGCGGCGGCTACCCGGAATTGTACGCTGCGGAGTTATCGGAAAATAAAACTATGCTTGTCGGTGTAAAAAACGCGGTGTGCGGCGGACTTCCTGTTATAGCGGAATGCGGCGGCTTCATGTACTTGCACAATGAATTGGATGTCGACGGTAAAATCTACCTGCTTGCCGGTGTGATTGACGCCCGTTGTGAAAAGAAAGAGCGGCTTGTCCGCTTTGGTTACGCCGAATTCACGGCAAATACAAGCAATCTTTTGTGCGAAGCGGGCGAAACACTGCGGGGTCACGAGTTTCACTATTGGGATTCCAGCCGGACAGGGGATGCCTTTACCGCTGTAAAACCGGTTTCCGGTAAAAGCTGGAAATGCATAATCGCCACAGAAACACTGTTCGCGGGCTTTCCTCATTTTCACTTGTGTTCAGCGCCCGGCGCGGCGGAGCGTTTTTTGACTAAGTGTTCGGCTTGAAAGCGCAACAATTTTACTTTTAACACGGACCGCCCGTTAAGGCGCACGTCCAAAGCGCGGGGCCTGTCAGCCCGCCAGCGGCCCACCAGTGGGTTTCAATGCGCTCCGCCCGCCAGCGGGGTTACATGCGCTCCGCGCCGGCATACCCAAAGCGGGTTTTACTCCGTGCCTTAGGGCTCGAAAAGGGCGCTTTGCATACGCGGCTGTTATCAGCGTTTAGTCCCCCCCCCCCCCCTTGCCGAACTGGAGCAGCTTGACCGCCTGAGGGCATAGGGTTCGCGCGGCGCCCTTTTCCTTCTTTCCTGTTTTGTTCCGGGTTGATAAAAATTTCGCTGTACTCTTACTACTGATACGCGGGTGGTATATGCGAAAGAGTTCGCATATACCTTAGTTATACGAAATTTTTTGTCCACCCGCGCAACCTTGATATAGTAGAGTAGTCCGAAAGCACGCAAGAAAAAACCGCACAAATTAGGAAGCGCCGCCATCCTTGGCGACGCAAAAAGAAGCATTCACCTCTTGAAAATTGAAATAAAATGTAGTATTATACAAAATATTATGACAATGAATGAGGGTATTCAGCCAAAATCTCAAAATTTGGGGACTCAAATGCTTGAAAATCGAGCAAACAACGCTTATGTTTTGAACACTCTTGAGCAACTAGGCCGTTTACCACAAGATTTTGACGGCAATTGGCTGTTGGAATTTTTGAACAACGAGAGTAGCACAATCCGATTTTTGGCTGTCAAAAATTTGGGTAAACTAAAAAACGACGCGTTTTTGGTATGTTTGACACAAGTTGCCAAAAATGATCCCGACACAAATGTTAGGCGTGAGGCCGTCTCTGCCATAGGACGTATGCGAAAGCCGGATACAAAAAAGATTTTATTTGCAAAATTAAAAGATTCTGACCCCAAGGTTGTATGTCAGGCTATTCGTGGCTTGTTAGTTTTTAAAGGTGAGACGGAAGTTGATAAAAAATTATCTTCGCTCATTGAGCATCCGAATGAAATGGTTGTGCAAGTTATACGCAAAGAGTATTTTTCTGAAAAAAATAATGTAACTAAACAACCGCATACTGAAAGCTATGATTATTTGAAAAACGTTGTTGTAAATGGCGATACAATAGAAACGATGAAATTATTGCAAGATGAAAGCATTCACCTTACATTTACATCACCACCTTATTACAATGCGCGTGATTATTCAATCTATCCTTCATACAAAGCGTATTTGGAATTTTTACGCGATGTTTTTTCAGAAGTATACCGTATAACAAAAGAAGGTCGTTTTTTATTACTTAACACTTCGCCTGTGATTGTACCACGGGTGAGTCGTTCTCATTCAAGCAAACGGTATCCTATCCCGTTTGATATACATCATTATCTTATGGAAATAGGCTGGGAGTTTATTGATGATATTGTTTGGGAAAAACCAGAAGCAAGCGTAAAAAATAGAATCGGTGGTTTTCAACAACACAGAAAACCGTTGGGCTATAAACCTAATCCTGTAACAGAATATGTTATGGTTTATAGGAAAGCAACTGAAAAATTGCTCGATTGGAATATTCACCAATACGATAAAAATATAATAAACGACAGCAAGGTTGGTGATAATTTTGAATCAACAAATATTTGGAAGATTGATCCTTGTTTTAACAAAGTACATTCGGCGGTGTTTCCTGCCGAACTATGCAAAAGAGTGATAGAATACTACTCATATAAGGGTGATTTAATTTTCGAACCGTTTGGCGGAAGTGGAACTGTTGCGAAATCCACTAAATCGCTCGGCAGATATTTTTTCCTTACGGAAAAAGATGAAAAATATTTTTCATATATTAAGGAAAAAATAACAACAGATTTAGACGATAAATTTCCGCCGCGTTTTTTGTCTGTAGATGAATTTAAAGGAGAAATTAAATGACATTAACAAACGAGGTTACAAAGAATATTATTGCTAAACTCATTAAAGGTCACGACTACCGAATGGAAATCGTGACAATCATAAATGCGGAGTTTCTGCAATTTGCGATAGACTTTTTTAAGCAAATTGTAGAAGCAAAATTACACGCTGGCAGTATAACAACAGATTGGTATAAGTCTGTTTTTCTCAATAAAACGTTATCACCTGATGAAATAGCGATAAACTCTGGTTTAAATAAAAAAACTATTCATAATATGTATAATTCCTCGACGAAAGAAATTGTAATAAATGCGGCAAATGAGCATTACGAACAATTATACGCAATTATTGAAAGTTTATGCGAAAGTGAAACAAACTTAGATTTAACGCTCGCAATAACGCTTAACGATGTATCTGTAAAACTGAATATTAGCGAAAGTCTAATTGTAATTAATACACTTGCCGTAAAACGCGCAGCTTTACGCGGCGGGGCTTGGAGTACAGCCGGAAAGCAGGTGGAAAAATTTCTAATGCTAACACTCTGTAAATTATATTCTGTAAATGATAAAAACTATGAAACAAAATTTACTCGCGACCGCTCAAAAGATGTTGATAGAGAAATTGATTTTTATCTAACAGGCGATACAAACAAATACCGTTGTGAAGTAAAATTAATGGGACAAGGAAATCCTGAAAGCGCAGATGCAATTTTCGCAAGAAAATCTGATGTTTTTATTGCTGACAAACTTTCTGAACAAAATAAAAATCAAGCAGAGAAACTTGGCGTTCATTGGGTTGAATTGCACTCTATTGATGGGTATAAACGCTTTAAGACCGCGCTTGAAAAATTGAAGATACCGCATAAAAATTTTGATGGAGATATTGATTCTGCTTTAAGGAACATCTTACAAAATATATTTTTCTAAACTTAATATGACACCGCGCCATCCTTGTCGCGGCGCTTCGGAGCCACCTATCGGCGGCGCGGTTTTTTCTTGCTCTTGCCATTCAAGATAGCGGGGTATAGTCCGAAGGACAAAAAACATCGCATAACAGGACTGTTTACGCGCCTCAGCTATGCTGGGGACGCCGCCAGTAGGCGGCTCGGGGTTCCGTTCGCCTAGCCCAATCGGCCTACGGCCTCATTCCCACAGCTCACTACACCCACATTTTGTCGGCCCTGCAAACACTACATGTTTGCTTATTCGGCTGCCAAAACGTAGTCAAACCATAGGTTTGCAACAGCCGGAACGTTATACGAAATTTGAGCCTAAAATTTGTTCCAAAATTGACACTTGTATAAAAAATAATACACCAAAAAGGATATGGACAAATTAAAATCAATATAATATACTAAAACCATGGGAACCAAAGAATTGTCAAATTATATTGTTATTGATCAAGGTGTTCGTTTTGGGAAACCTTGCATAAAGGGTACAAGAATAACGGTTGGTGATATTCTCCAATGGTTATCGGAAGGAATATCCGTCTCGGAAATATTGGATGATTATCCTTTGCTAAAGGAAATTCATATACACGCTGCTTTGGCTTTTGCCGCAAGACGTGAAGAAATTATTAAAGTTATAGCGGCAGTATAAAACAAA
>JAISCO010000083.1 GCA_031265535.1 Spirochaetaceae bacterium
TGCCTCCTATCTGTTGAACTTTGCGCGGTTCACTTATAGGAGAGCATCCTTGATACTCTCGGAAATGTCAAACTTTTATAGTCGCCCCGGCAAAGCCGGGGGTTTACCAATTTTAATTAACAATGAATAATTAGCAATGAGCAATTAACAACGAGCAATTAGGAATGAGCAATGCGGGCGGGCGCGTATGCAAAGCGCTGTTTTCAGACCCGAAGGCAGAGGCCGGCGGGCGCTTTGGGTATGCCGGCGCGGAGCGCACGTAAACCCACTGGTGGGCGCTGGCGGGGGGTGGGCGCTATTGTTTTTTTAAGACTTTCGGTACACTATAGCTAATCTTTATGAGGAGGTCTTTCATGAAAAAGACACTGCTAAAAAACACCGGTATTTCGTGGGGGGGGGGGGGGATATTATAAACCTAAAAATTGTACGATGAGGTTTATATTCGCGCTTTATTTGTTTTTACATTTGCTTCCGCAACTGCTTCCGGCGTACGGGGACGAGGTGGACGGGGTAATAACAGAGCTCTCTGTTACGGGGCTTAAACGGACAAGGCTGAGTACGGTGAAGGCCGCGTTAAACCGGTTTATGGGACAGGATGCCGAAACACTGGATCTGGACGCGGTATACGCTGCCGTGCTTGATACGGGTATACTTGAGCCTATCTCTATCTCGGTGCAAGACTCTGCGGACGGAAAGGGAAAAACGCTTTCGGTAGAGGTCCGGGAAAAATGGTCTATTTTTCCAGTGCCCATTTTTTTTGTAAGTTCCGGACAATTAAGCGGCGGTCTTTTTTTGGGGGACATGAACGCTTTCGGTTTGAATGATAAGTTTTTTTTGGGCGGGATGTACAGCGATGACGGCTGGATGCTTATGTCCAGTTATGTCCATTCGGGCGGCGCGGGCGTACCGGGCTGGATGCTTTCCGGGTCGTTCGCTCGATCGGAGCGGAAAGATTCAGACCAAAACGGCGATGATATACGGCGTTTTAATCTTGATACCGTAGGAGCTTCGGCGGGGCTTTCGTACCCTTTTACCGACATCTTAAGCGCGTCTTTTAGGGTTTCCTATCAGCAGCTTACGCTGCGGGACAGCGAGGCACCTTTGGAGGAGCCGGGATCGGGGGCGCGTGTTTTGGGTATGGGGGGCGGCTTTTCTATGCGAAAGAGTCATTGGGACGGCTATTTGCTTTCTGAAAAGAATTTGACCGCCGGGTACACGTTTACGGCGGGTATTGCCTCCGATTCATTCCATGAAATAAAGCTGCGGAGTGTTTATCAGGAATCGCTGCTGCCGGGTTTTAAACTGAATTTGAGCGGCGGCGCGCTTTATCAGCCTTATGTGCCCCCACTTTTTGAATCGTCTCCGCAGGCGGCGCAGGTTAATATATTGCCGAATTCGTTTTCAGCCCGTAATTACGCGGGTCTGTCTGCGGGCTTTGAAAAATATCTTTTTAGGATAAGCGTGGGTGTTTTATCGGCGATTGCTTCGTACCAGATTGTCTTTTCCGAGGGGCCTATTATTGGCGCCCGTTTGGATCATGGCGCGGCGGCTTCGCTTGTGTTTTATTTGAGTAAGCTGGCTATTCCCGCTATGGGTCTGGGTTTTGCCTACAATGTCAGCGCCGGTTATCCGCAATTTTATTTTAGTGTGGGGATGAGTTTGTAACAGTTAGCAATTAGAAGGGAACAATTAGGTAAAAAGGAAAAGGGAAAAAGTAAAGGAAGACACAACGCGGCAATTCTCTGTTTGGCACGAAGCATGGTCTAGTAAGGACATAATTAAAAGGGCAGGGCGGGCATCAACATCCGTTATATCTTATCCCGACGCAGCGTCAGGCTCTTGTCTTTAGTAGTCATTGAATATCTTAACACCGTTTTTATTGCGGCATTAACTTTTGATAAAACATTCTTAGCAAGCATACCGGCAAGTTCCGTTAAATCGGCTTCGTCAATCGTTGCTATTTGCGAAAAATTGACCACAGAACTTTTATCAAGTCCTGACGCGGCTTTTTCCAAAAACAAATTGCCGGGCAGATTTGCAAGAGCGGTATTTGAAGTTATCATCGCGCAAACAACCGTATTTATGGCGCTGCGGTTAAAATTATCGCTTTGAATAACCAAAACCGGGCGGCGCTTTGCGGGAGCGGAGCCTGTAGGCTCCGGCAGATTTGCCCACCAGACTTCGCCGCGAACCATGGCTACCAGTCGTCCATCGCGAAAAGCTGGTACGCCGCCTGCCGCAATCCCGCATCCTGCTCTGCCGGGTTAGTTTTGTAGTAGCGGTTTAATGCTTCCGTTATCTCATTCGCTTGAAATCCGTCCGTTTCGCCGCCCGCCGGAATAATTTTTGCAAAAGGCTTGCCGTATTTTGTAATGACATACACCGCGCCGTTGTAAGCCTTGTCAACAATTTCGGCAAAGCGGGTTTTTGCTTCGTTTGTGTCGATTGTAATTTGCTCCATATACATTACCGGTCCTCTTTGGGACTGTTTTCCAGCCTCACATAATATTATAACAGAGATTTTGGCCTTGCGTTACCGGTTGTTTTGTAACCTGATAAAGCTATCAAGTATTTCCTGCCATGTTTCATAGCTTCTGTCAGTAACATCGTAATTATCGTAGAAATCACTCTTTTCTGAAATAGCAAGAACGCCAAAAATCGAGCTGAGAGGTTCAGTCGTACCGGTATACATCTTTTGTCTTTTATCTTTTTTCGAAATATCCAGTTCGGCAAGCAAGAAAAGATGTCCTACCTCATGCGCGATATAAACCCGCAAATCTTTTTCAGGCAAATCCTCTCTATGGTATATAACAAACTTCCTGCCCTGATAGTAGTCGGCGCTGGCTTGTTTTTGTCCGTCAACAAAATTTGAATACGGCTCACAGATAACTATAAATCTGCTGTTTTTTAGTTTCTTACGGAAATAACATTCAATACTGCGCATGATATGAGCAAGGGGCTGCCCTTTAAGGAGCGGAGAAAACTTCTCATACAAAGCATACTGTGTTCTGACCTAAGTTTCATCTATGCCGAAAGCTTTCGCTATTTGAGCAATTTTTTTGTCATCAATTTTAAACTCGGCTGACATTAGCTGCCATTTACCTTATTTACTCACGTTGTTACAGATTGTTTTTAGTCAATCTTGTTAGATTTATAGCAGGAAATACGCAGACAGCGCATCTTTCGCCAAAATATACAGACATCTGTATTTCCCTGCGGCAGGCGGGAAGTTTTAACGCCATGAACCTGTCAGAAACATTGAACGTATGGTCAAATACCTGCTGTGAATTTCCTTTTCGTCATTTTCTTCCGCCACTCCCGCGAAAAAGGTTTGGGGATTACCGCGACATATATTCAAATATCTGATTTTTGTCTTATCATCCTCTTTGTGAAAGTTGGAAAAAACACTTTCCACCTCTTCCTCGTTTTTGCATTTTTTCAAGTTGCTAACCAGTATAGGATTGTACATAATTCTTATTAAATACTCCTTTTAAACAAAAAAACTTGCCCGATGGTTGACGACCAAGCTTAATAATTATTGTGTGCGAAAAGCGTGTTTTTTGATACCGCAAGTACAGCGCACTCTGACCGGCAGTTTCACCTTCCGCATGAAGAAACATGCCTATCATGTAAATTCATACTTGCCAAGCATACTGACGGTGTCCCCCGCTACAGAGTCGCCGCAAACTTGTTTGCAGCATGGTATTAAATTCCGTTGCGAATAGGCGCCTATGTTCGAAAAATATAGTAACAGTGATAACTTGTCAATACGATATGAACGCGCTTTTTATAACGTCAGCGAATTTGTAGTAAAATTGAACCCCGCACGCCGTTTTTATTCGGACTTCCCAGCGGTCCGCTCGCTTGTTTTATCGCGCAAATAACCGTATTTATGGCACTGCGGTTCGTATTGCGCCAAAATAAAATCTAAGTGAAAAAAGCGTGCGCCATAAATGACGGTAAACCAAAAACCGGAGGCATGATGCCTCCATGTCAAAGGCAAAAACCTGAACGCCGTTATCGAAGTGAACGCCGTGTCCCGCCCCAACGAGGCGGGAAGGTACTAGCGCGGAGCGCATGTGCATCCATGTCAAATGGCGGGGGGTGGCGGAAGACCGCCGTAGGCGGGCTGTAGACAGGGGGGCGCGACTATGAGACAACGGTTTGCGATGATGCGGGGAAACAGCGCCCCCCTCCTGAATCAGAATATGAGCCACAAATTACACGAATTATCGGAGTAAAGGCAAAACTCCGACCGCCGCTATCGAAATGAACGCCGCTCCGCCCCAGCGAGGAGCGGCAAACAATAGGCCGGAGGCATTGAAACCCACTGGCGGGCGCTGGCGGGGGCAGGCAGCCGCGTATGTAAAGCGCCCTTGCCTTACCAGAAGCAGAGGCTGAAACCACGCTTCCGGTACGCCGGCGCGGAGCGCATTTAAACCCACTGGTGGGCGCTGGCGGGGGGATTACAATTTTTTAATTAATTCGCTATTTTTATTTAAAGAGCGGTTATGAACATACTGATAATTGGCGGAGCAGGTTATATCGGGGCGCATGTTGCGCGGGAATTTTTAGACGCGGGACATAAAGTTACCGTGTATGACAACTTGTCAAGCGGACTTGCGCAAAACATTTTTGACGATGAAGACTTTGTTGAAGGCGATACAATGGATTTTATCGGCCTGATTGACACTATGCGGCGGGGTTTTGACGCGATTGTGCATCTTGCCGCCTTCAAATCGGCGGGCGAGTCGATGCTGCGGCCCGAAAAATACGCCGTAAACAATATAAACAGCACGGTACACATCCTCAACGCGGCGGCGGAAAGCGGCATAAAGTATATCATCTTTTCATCAAGCGCGGCGGTTTACGGCAACCCTCAATATATTCCAATAGATGAAAAACATCCTGTAAATCCTGCAAATTTTTATGGCTTTACAAAGCTGGAAGTAGAGCGGCTTTTGGGGTGGTACGACAAACTCAAGGGCTTGCGCTACGCCGCGCTGCGATATTTTAACGCCGCCGGGTACGACCTCAATCTGCGCGTTACGGGACTGGAGCAAAATCCCGCCAACCTGCTGCCCATTATAATGGAGACCGCCTGCGGGACGCGAAAAGAAGTGCTTGTGTTTGGCTGCGATTATGATACGCCGGACGGAAGCGGTGTGCGCGACTACATCCACGTTACCGACCTTGCGCGGGGACATGTCGCCGCGCTGGAAAGGCTGATAAAAACAGGTACAAGTTTTACCTTGAACCTTGGCGGTGAGAACGGTATTTCCGTACTGGAGATGATCGACGCCGCGAAACGGATAAGCGGCAGAGACATCCCTTACAGGATCACGGATCGCCGGCCGGGGGACGCGGCCAAATTGATAGCTTCCTCCGAAAAAGCTGGCGAGCTTTTAGACTGGAAGGCGCAGTATTCAGATATGGAAACATTGATTTCATCAAGCTGGAAAGCATATCTCAATAATGCTGAAAAGGATGCAAAACCGGCGCTTAGCTGAAAACACAGGCACGTGAAATTGCATATAATGTTTTTTTCGCACGTTTTCATTCGCGGCGAGTATTTTGTCAGTTCGTTCTTGATATTCTCAATTATTTCTTCATCATCAGTGATTTCCATAATAAAACATCAATAAAACCTCCACGAGTTATGTTAGTTCCAATATTTCATTATCGACTTCTTCTAAATATTTCCGTATCGAAGCCGCTGCGTAAACTGCCTGTTTTACCTTATCACCGATTGTTTTCTGAACAGCAGAAGGCGGTAAAATAATTTTTACATTTCGTAAATCAGATGAACGGATACTTTGCAAAATAGACCCGCTTGAAATTCTTTCCAATTGCATTTGTCCGTATTCAGAATTCAGATACGAAACAATATAATAGGGGTTAATTCCGGGTTTTATTTTTATATAAACCAGAAAACCAGACGCAACACCGCCGGTTAAATCCGGAGGGACATTGGCGGCAATGCCAGAATTGCCGGCGCGAGTCATAAGAATGACGCTTTCATCAACCTGGTTTTTGATAACCTCTTTATTATCCAACAAAGAAGTTTTTATATATTTCAAATTCTCAAAATTGATGCCTTCTTTAGTAATACTTTTCACGAGTATATACGGTATGCCCTGCTTCTTTTCAACATAAATAGAAGCGTCTTCAATATTAGCGCCGTTGTGAACAGCGGTAATAATATCACCAAATAAAACAATATCATATTTTGATGACTCAATCTTTTCCACATTTACGATATATTTTGACAAATATCTTTTGGCGACAAAACTGGTTTCCAGTTTCGAAGTATTGATAAAAAAATTGTTGGCATCTGTTTTTTTTGTCTTGTACAAAGGGGCAACATGGGGAATATCGTCATTTCCGGTCTCGCGCCCTTTCTTATCATGCCCGCAAAATTCATTTATAGAAATAAAAATATCCCTTTTATGAGCCATGCCTTTTTGAACAAAAAGGACATTGGTTTTAATTGTTACATTGGGGCTAAACGTTTCAAAAGGCAATTCAACAATGGCAAACAAATTGCCCTTGCTTAAAATGTATTGCCGTAAATACTCTTCCTGCTCATTGCCCAATATGCCGCTGGGCAGCACCATTGCCATCTTTCCGCCGTCTTTAAGGAACGACAAACAACGTTCAATAAAGAGAATTTGCGGTTCTTCCTGTTCTTTTACTTTATCGGTCTTTTCCCAGACTTTGGTCTTCTTGTTAAATTTCCATTTATGCCCTACGTCAAATTGCGCCAGTTTTTCCTCTCCGGCTACGGGTATCTTACTGCCAAAGGGAGGATTTGTCAGTAAAATATCGAAACCGCCCAGGGCAATTTTAGCCGTTGTTTCCGTGTTCCAGTTTTCCGGCAAATCCAGGCTGTCTTCACAAAATATACCGGTCGTTCCGTCTCCCATTAAATTCATATAGGTTTTCGCAACCTTGCTTAAAAAATAATCTTTATCAATACCACGGAAATTTTTTGTCGCGGCGTCAATCTTTTTTCTCTCAATATCAGATTTAGACCAACCGAGCTTTTTATATTTTTTATCAATCTGCTCCCACACGAATTTTAATGATTCAATCAAAAATCCGCCAGAACCACAAGCGGGGTCAATAATTTTGTCATTTTCACCGGGCTGCAACATATCGACAACCATTTTAACTACATTGCGCGGGGTAAAAAATTGTCCTTGACCGCCTTTTAGCGCGTGTCCAATAAACGTTTCAAATGCGTCCGCTATAGCGTCCCGTTCACAATTCATTAAAGAATAATTTTGCAGTTCGCCAACGACAAACACGAGAGAATGGGTATCAAGATTTATCCGATCATCTTTATCTATAACTTCGGGAAGCGTCCTCTTCACTTCTTCAAACAATTCCATAATTCGTTTTTCTACATCCTTATGCCTTTCTTCTATTCCCGCCCGAAAACGCACAATATCATTCGGCGGGGTGTATTTTTCGTCATATATCTTACAGAAAATAATATTGATAAGCTGCTGGGCGAGAACCTCATCACGGGTTGCGCCCACCGTATTTGCCGCAAGATAATTACGGATTGATTTAAATATTGATTTTAAGTTATGAGTCGGTTTTAAATTGGCGCGGACAAATTTACCGATGTCTTCTATTCTTTGTCCGAATTGCGGAATGTTGGGAATTTCTTCAAAAATGACTTCCCCGCTTTTCTTGATAAATTTTCTGATAAAAGCTCTTTCTTCACCGTTAAACCACACGCCGAGATACGCATTTGATAGTGTTAAATAATTTTCGAGCTGTGTCCTTCCGTCTTTGCGGTTTTTCTTTTTGCACTCTACCACAATATAAAGTTCGGTTTCAATTTTTTTCTCATTTTTAAAAACAGCAATATCAACGGGGTATTCTTTTTTTATATCTGACGGGCGGAGTTTCACCCGGTATTGTGGATGCGTTTGTATATGCTCTTTTGGATAGCCGTAATCTTCAACCAGTTGTTTTGAGAATGCCTGTACCGCCTCGATTTCTTCGGGCGTGGCGTTTATTTCCACGCCGGAAATATAATCAATAAGGGTTTCCCCTGCTTTTTTCTTTGAAACGGCCATATTTTTTTCTCCTCTATAATTCTCGACCATCTTGTCTTTTCAACGATTTTATCCCCTATGTATCCTTTTCGATATAGTAAAACCCTTGTTAGCCCTTCAAAACGTCCTCGTCGATATTCAGAACATCCTTTTAGACCTAAAAAACCTCTTTTTAGACGTTTCAAAGGTCTATTGAAGTGTTCCGAACTTCCCCCAAGATGTTTTCTGCCTCCCTGCCTAAGTTCAAAATGTCTTTAGGGATGTTGAAAACGTCTACTTAGAAGTCCAAAACGTCCTTAAACATTGAAAAAACGTCTCTTTTGACGTTTTAAGCGTCTATTAAGACGCTTTGAAGCTCCCCCGCCATCCGGGACTATTCGCCGCCGGTCTCACCGTCCGATGCGGCGCCCCGGCGTTTGCCGCTGGGGAAGCGGGTTTTCAAATCCTCGAAAATCGCCTTTGCCCCCGGAATGTCGTCCCTGGCCGCCGCCTGAACATTGTGATAAAAGGCAAGGGCGGCGTGGAACGCCTCGCTTCCGGCAGCCATGATTGTATCTTCAACGGCCTCTTCCAGTTGTTTTATCAAGGTCAGAATAGTCCAAAGTCCGTGAGCATACGCAAAATCCACATCGAAAGCCGCCATATCAAGGTAACTGGGGGGTCAATGTCGGGTTGTCGGCGGCGTAATCGTGGGCTTTTTCCACAAACGCGAGGCTTTTGTCTCCCATTTTGAGCATAGTTTGGCGCTCGTGCGGGGTCAAAGCGATGATATAAGGCTGTATCTGCTGAATAACAGCGGAAATCTGACTGTGAACCTGCGTTATAGTCGCGTCCGGTATAGCGGTTGTGTGTTTATCGTTCTTCATAAGTCCTTCCTTGGGATGAATTTCGGCCGGTATACCATAAAAATTGGCTGTCAACAAGCGGTCGGAGGTTAGACTGTTTATTGCCGCCCTTGAAAATATTGCCATTAGATGTATAATATCATCATAATTCTGAAAGATAAGGAAATGATTTGTTATGGAAAAGCGGTATCAAGTATTTATCAGCTCTACTTATACAGATTTAGTCGAAGAACGGAATGAAGTCATGCAGGCTCTGCTAGAATTGGAGTGTATGCCATCCGGAATGGAATTATTTCCTGCTTCAAATGAAACACAATGGAATTGGATAAAAAAGGTTATTAACGAATCTGATTATTATATTGTTATTGTTGGAGGAAAATATGGTACTATTTCCGAAGAAATGGGACTGTCATATACAGAAATGGAGTATAGATATGCACTTGAAAAAAATATACCTGTGATTGGCTTTTTGTATGAAGATATAAACAAACTTCCATCAGAAAGAACCGAAATTGATGTTGATCGAAGAAGCAAATTAGAAGATTTTCGAGAACTTGTAAAAAAGAAATTGTGTAAATTTTTTAACAGTCCCAGCGACTTAGGCGCTAAAGTAAGTAGAAGCATGACGCAATTAAAAAAACAATTTCCGGCTATTGGATGGATAAGGGCTGATGTTGTTAATGATAATAATTATTCCAAAGAGATATTGCGTCTACGTGATGAAAATGAAGTTTTGCAGAAGGAAATAGAAATTTTGAGCAGCCAAGCGCCAGCCGATACGTTGTATTTGGAGAGTGGAAAAGATGAGTTTAATGTCGAGTTTGTATTCACAAGGAATAAAATTAATGAAGAAACAGGGCGGTATAGAAAATACAAACAATCTGCAAGTAGTATAATAATCAGTTGGGATGATTTATTAAAACAGCTTGCACCTAATCTTTTACTTGATGATAATTCATATTATTCAAGGAATAAAGGTAATGTTTTTATTGGAATTATTATGCGAAAAAGTATACAAAACTTAGAAGAAAAATATCCAGAAGAAAACTTTACTGATTTTTTGATTAGACATGAATCTTTAAATACAATATTAATGCAATTCAGGGCACTCAAATATATTACCATTAATAAAGAAGGAAGATGGGAATTAACAAAATATGGTGATAAGTATTATACAGAACTAATTGCTATACGAAAAAAATAGTATTTTTCATATTCTTATTTATAATGATTATTTTCAATAAATTTAGGGGCGTATTGCACATAACGTTTCGGCTGTTTACGACGTTTTGGCCGCCCGAATAAGCAAATGCGCAGCATTTGCAGGGCGGACAAAATGTGCCGGAGCAACGGCGTGGGAATGAAGCGTAGCGGAATGACCTAGCCGTTGCGGAGGCCGAGCCGCCTAAGGCGGCGAAGCGTAAACAGTCCTGTTATGTGCAGTATACCAGTATTTATATTTTATCATCTGTATTATTTAATTGTTCCATTTTTTCCATTACTTTTTCCATATATTCAGATTTTATTATAACCGTTCCTGCAATAAAATCATGTATTGCTCTTTTTCTTTTATTAAATAACAATACAATAAATTCACTCCAAAACCATATGTTG
>JAISCO010000013.1 GCA_031265535.1 Spirochaetaceae bacterium
AACGGATTTACTTTTTATGAGTCAATGACATTCAGCGCGTTTGGCAGCGTTACATGGGAAATGATTTGCGAATCAACAACACCTTCCATCAACGACATGATAACAACAAGCTTCGCCGCCGCCCCCGTGGGAGAAATGCTGCACAGGCTGTATCTTGAAGCAAACGCGGCGGGTATTCCCTGGCCGCTCTCTTTTTTAATAAGCCCCGCGGACGGCTTAAATAAATTCGTAACCGGAGAAAATCCGCAAAGCAAGGGTGGTAATCTTTACGCGCTGGGCCTTTTTACCGGTGGCGCTTATGTGCAAATGGATTCTATTGAAAAAACCAAGGGCAAGAATTTATTTTCGTTTAGCGGACCGGCGGCAGCTATCGGTATAGATGTTGTATATGGCAATCCTTTTGAGCAGCAAAGCACTACCCCCTACGAACATTTTGATCTTGATATGAATATTGCCATTGACGCGGGCAACTATATTGATCTTCGCATTGTTTCCGACGGCTACCTGTTTTCATTTTCACCGGTCAATACCACATACGATATGATGAACACCGGTCTTTCCATGCATTTTGATTTTGTCTCATCCGGCGCGTTTGATATGTATGACTCCACGGTTGATCATGCGAGTAATGCGATTGACTGGACAATTAAAAACCGGCATATATTTCGGAACGGTTTTATTTTTGAATCAAAAGTCCATGCGGGCCTAACGTTTTTTGGCGTTTCCGAGTATTTTTCCCCAAACACGGCAGATACCACCCTTAAAAATTATGGAGGCGGCGCCAATATAAAATTATTTTTCGATATTACAGAGCATGTATTTGGCAAAGTATCTTTTTCCATATTCCAATATTCTTTGTGGACATTTCCCGAAACAACAGATCTTTCCGCCGGAAACGTTCATTGGCTATTCGTTGATGTAAAATACTCAAGGTTTATCTCAAAGCATCTGTCTTTTGGCGCGGCTTTTTCTTCCGTCCTTGAATATGGTTTTTTTACGGGATTCCCGGATACCCGCAAATTGTCTACCGGAGTAAAAACATTTATTACCTGGAATCTATACTAAGGGGAAATATGTTCGGAACACCGGGAATGAAACAGATAGCGCTGTGTATGTTTTCAGTTTTTTTTCTCCTGGCGCCTTTGTGCGGGGCGCAGGAGAAAGAAGGCGTCGATCATCTTTTTTCGCTGGATTTATCTTATTCCCTGACCGGGTTCCTTAACCAGGGCTGGGGTATAGGGGCAGGTTATGAAGAAAAACTGCTCAACTGTTTGTCCGTAAAAGGAACGATTGGACACATGACATTTTTAACCGGCATTGAAGACGTGTATTGTACATCGGTCAATATATCGCTGTCTGTCAACTATTATCCCTTTGGAAACGGATTGGATAAATTATACACTGGCCTGGGCAGCGGTTGTGATTTTATGAATTATTTTGGCAAAGGAGAAGTACCGGCCACCGCGGAAGATATATTAATATCCCTTACACCGGGAGCGGGATGGAAATTTATCACCTCAAAGTATTTTATGATGGATATATCCGCCGGATATAAATTTGTTGTCGTTGACGCTTTCAATTATCATAAAATAAAAGACTATACAAACGCCGGGCTTCAAGTTAGACTTGGCTTTAAGATATTCTTTAAGGAGATTTTTAAGAAGGGAGGAGAAAAGTGAAAACCAACAAGGTCAATCCGGCAATACCGGCATCGCTATTGGTTTCTATTTTATTGTCTTCATGCGCCATATCGAAGGCCTTGTATCTCGGCGAGGACATCTATTCCGGCAAGACCGGGCCGCAGTCTGCGGGTGCGTTATACAACGGCGAAAATATAAACGGCGTCTTTCCCGAGGCGGTATATATCAAAACGCGCACCCAAACGTTTAACACCTATCATTATTATATTCTGAATGACGGATTGATATGGTATAAAAGCATAGACAGCGGGCAGGAACCGGCCGCCTGGACGCTTTTTAGCAAAACCGGGATTCCCCATAATCCCCGGAAATTCGGATTTAATAAACCGGCAAGAATCGTTGAAATCTCCGCCGACGCCGATGAACTGGTCGCCCTTTCCAATGAAGGCGGTTTTTACCGCTATTGTTTTGACCGAATAATTGCCCATAAAAGCAACACATGGATGAACCGGCAGGGCTGGCCCAACGAGGAACAGCTTTTTCTTGACCGGCGCAGTGCAGAAAATCTGTCCTGGGCTTTGGGGAAACGAAATGCCCAGGTTCTCTATTATGATGATCCTTTTGGCAATCAACATCACAACGGCACCATGGAAATTGCCACCACCTATATGCTTTTGGAAGACGGCCAGGAGATCTGTTACGCCGACACCGGACTCCCCGGCGATTTTTCCCGGAACTACATCGGCCCTGAACGGGGCGCCTTTAAGGCCGTATCGCTGTCGGCAAGCGCGTCAACCATGTTTGTCATAAACGAAGCGGGAGAAATGTATACCCGTCTTGCGGATTTTGATACCGTAGGCTGCGATCCCCTGTGGTTCAAATATACCTATATTCCCTATGAATCAAATTTGCCGGGTACGGATTATTTTTCCAACCTGAACGAGTGGGGGCTCCCGGCGGAAGACTGGCGCTCTCAGCCTCCTATTCCCCTGGCCGGAAAAGCCGCGCTTACCCGCCATATTACGATACTGCAAAACGGCCAGGGCAACAGCGCGCGGGAACTCCGTGTCGCCGGTTTGAACGGATCCGGTGAAACCGGGTACTGGACCAAGGCAATATTTGACGACACCTGGGACTTCAAACCGGTTCCGCTGTATTTCAACGAAAACGTGATTTTGGAAAGCAGTAAATTCACAGACCCGCACGGAGAACGGGGACCGTCTTTGGATAAACAGTACCGCGGCTATTGCTGGAACAACGGTGAAAGGGAAACCGGGTGGGAGTACAGGATCCCCAATTTTAACATTCTGGAGGGGGACTGCGATTTTCATATAACCTGGCAGGGCGAGACCTGTACGTTAAAACTCTATCCCGTTGAAATGTGGACCTACCTTAAACGGGATTATCTGCCGGGAAGAACCGGTTCGCCCAAAATGTTCATGGTTACGCTGGAGATTCCCGCCGATGCTTTTAACGGCCTCTCCGAAACATTTACCGCGGGGCTTACGAAAAAATACGCACCGCAGAACAAAAAACTTTTTCAGTATACCATCGCGGCATCACGCCATTACATCATCCTGCGGGATACTGACGATATGGAGGACGTAGTTTTTCTAAGCGATGGGACAATGTCCGATCAATATTCTGAATTCCGGCAGCCCATGTTTATCGAAGATTTTGAAGAAATGGAACGCCGCCATTCACCGGAATTGTCAATAGACAATCATAGTACAGTAACCCGCGAAGACTTGCTCCGGAAAATCGAATTAAATAAAACGTTCCGCGATGAATTAATATATCAGGTTCGCAGTTTGAAATGGTCGCAGCTTACCGCTTTCAAGTTTGATTTTGGTTATATACCCGCTCATTATATTGCCCTTGTTACTCCCCTGCGTTTTGTAGACGTGCCGAAAATCCGCACCCTTACCAGTTTCGGCGACAGGATTATT
>JAISCO010000067.1 GCA_031265535.1 Spirochaetaceae bacterium
GATACTTCCCGTTGGCCACGTCCTCCACCAACCTCAGCTTAAATGCCTCGCTGTACCTTACCACATCTTTCATTTTTCCTCTCCTCATATGACAACTTTAAACCAGGACGCGACAGTGTCACTTTTTACCTTTTACTTCTTACTTTTTACTTAGCATGGCGGCGGGGATGCGTTCACTTTGATAGCTGCGGTCGGGGTTTTTGCCTCCGCTTCGATAATTCGTGTCGCCATTTATGGCGCAATTTGTGGCTAATTTTTCAATTCAGGAAGGCGATGGAGGAAAGTTAGAATTGCCGCAACGGCTATGGAAACAATGCCCTGTTTTACCGTAAAATACATAGCAAAAGGCAAATCGCCGGCAGAGCAAACGCCGGCAGGGATTAGAGGGCGGCGTAATGATACATATTTATACGGGGGACGGAAAAGGAAAAACTACGGCGGCAGTGGGGCTGGCGGTAAGGGCGGCGGGAAACAATAAAAAGATCGTGTTCGCGCAATTTATAAAAAGTATGCCTTCGGGCGAGTTAATATCGCTTGAAAAACTGGGCGTTGTCATTATTCGCTCTGAACTGCGTCTGGGTTTTACATTTCTTATGGACGAAAAAACAAAAACTCTTTGCCGCAAAGAGCAGCGGCGTATTTTGGAAAACGCCGCCGCGGCCGTCCAAAAAGAGAAGCCGGGTTTAATCATCCTTGACGAGGCGCTTGACGCGCTTAACGCCGCCATGCTGGACGAGGATGCTCTGCGCTCTTTTATACAAACGCTGCCGGCGGACTGCGAACTGGTATTGACAGGCCGCCCCGTACCGGAATGGCTTGCGGATATCGCGGACTATTATTCTCAAATAAAAAAAATAAAACACCCGTTTGATAAAGGCGTTAAAGCCCGTGACGGAATAGAGAGGTAGGCAATTGATAACTTTGATAACGGGCGGGGTAAAATCCGGTAAATCTAAACGGGCCTTGGATTTAGCCTTGCGGTGGAAATCGGACGGCGGCCCGCCCGTCTCGTTTATAGCGACGGCGGAAGCGCTTGACGGCGAAATGAAAGTCCGCATTGAACGGCACAAAGCCGAGCGCGCGGGATACGGCTTTAATACGATAGAGGAACCGCTTGATTTAAGCGCCGCCCTATCACGCGGAAGCGGCCATGTCCTCGTAGATTGTCTTACGATGTGGGTAAACAACATAATATACCACAAGCGCGAGGCGGATTTTGAGCGGATGCTGGAATCGTTCATAAAAGAATTAAGCGGCAAGCGTGAGGCGCTTATAGTAAGCAACGAGACCGGACTTGGCAATATACCGGCGGACGAGCTTACACGCCGCTACAATCTGCTGCTTGCCGAAGCCACACGGCGTACAGCCGCCGCCGCAGATCGTGTCGAATTGATGGTAGCGGGACTGCCGCTCACCGTAAAATGATGTCCTGTCAAGTCCTGAAATAGGTTGACAGATTTTTACGCAACCCTACGGCGCATTTTTTCGGGCGTCTCATAATTGAGGGACTGTCCTTCTTACTTTTGCCCTTTTCCTTTTTATTAATTGCTCCCCCCTCATTGCTAACTGCTCATTGCTAATTGTTAATTCTTCCTTACTTCTTCCCTTTTCCTTTTTATCTAATTGCTCCCTCCTCCCTTCTTCCCTTCTTCCCTTTTACTTTTTCCTTTTTATTTTCCCTTATCCATTGTATAAAAAAAAAAATCCGTATATATTACTTCAAGCTGCCTCAAAGCTAAATCAAAGCTAAATTAAGGAGAATGTTTATGATTAACTCGTCTGTGATAAAAACTTATGTCCGCGCCGCTGTGTTGACTACCGCTGTCTTAATTACGGCGGCGGCATCGTTATGCGGGTGTTCTGGAAAAGGCGAATCAAAATTGTATATCTACAATTGGACCTACTACACGCCGGATTCGGTTATTCAGAAATTTGAAAATGAATTCAATGTAAGTGTAGTTTATGATGAATTCGCGGCCAACGAAGATATGTACGCAAAGATAATGGCCGGTGGTTCCGGCTACGACATCGTATTTCCGTCTGGCGACTATGTTTCTATAATGGCGTCGCAAGGTATGTTTGAAAAGATAGACGCCTCAAAGCTGCCCAATCTGGCAAATATCGACCCGCTTGTACTGCAAAGGGCAACTTATGATCCGGATATGGAACACTCGGTCCCATACTTTTGGGGCGCCGCCGGGATCACCGTCAACACGGCGCATGTTCCCGAATTTGAAAGAGACTGGACGATTTTTGGACGCCGCGATCTTCAGCGCCGCATGACAATGCTTGATGATATGCGCGAGGTTATGGGCGACGCGCTTGTTACGCTTGGATACTCCGTAAACAGCATAAACCCCGATGAAATAAACGCGGCGCGTGATCTTATCAATACAAGCTGGAAACCTAATCTTGTTAAATTTGACGCGGAAGCCTTTGGTAAGGGTTATGCCAACGGTGATTTTTGGGTGGTGCAGGGGTACCCGGAAGTTGTTTACGGGGAAATTTCCGGCAATCAGGAGCTTATGGATAGTACGGTTTTTTTCATTCCTAAAATAGGCGGCCCCGCTTATATCGACAGTATGTGCATATTAAAGGGTTCAAAAAATATAGACCTTGCGCATGAATTTATAAATTTTATACATCGGCCCGAAATATACGCTGAATTTTGCGATACGTTTAGATTCCCCGCCACCGTAAATGTCCCGGCCCGCGCTCTTTTAACAGAAACGCCCATTTACAATGTGGAAGACCTTGAAAATACGGAATTAAAAAATGACATCGGCGCAAGTCTGGAATTATACAATTCGGCGTGGTTCAATTCGATTCGCGTAGGAGAGTAACACGGCGTGAAGTTTATTGTCATGGGTTCCGGCACATCCAATGGAGTTCCTGTAATTGGATGCGCCTGTCCCGTGTGCGCCTCCACCGATGAGCGGGACAAACGTATGCGTTCATCCTTGTATGTAAAAGGTGATAACGGCGAGCGCATCGTCATTGATACCGGCCCCGAATTCAGGCTTCAGGCTCTGCGCGCCGGCATAAGATACATAGACTTTGTTTTGATGACCCATTCACACGCCGACCATATTCATGGTTTGGACGATCTGCGCCCGCTCTCGCGGATAAAGCCTGTGCGCGTATACTGCAGCGAACATTCGTTTAATGATATTAAAGAGCGTTTTGCCTATATCTGGCGTAAAACTCAAAGGGGCGGCGGTAAACCCCGAATCGATTTACAAGCGGTAACGACTCCTTTTTCGTTTGAAAACCTTACCATTACGCCCATTCCTGTAAAGCACGGAAACATGGATGTATTTGGCTGGAAAATACGTGAAAGCTATGTGCCGCCGGACGGCGCGGCAGACAGTGTATCAGACGGCAAGTCGTTTGACACTCCGTTTGTCGAGGCTGCATATATTACCGACTGCAATTTTATCAGCGGTGAGTCAATGGACCAGCTTAAAAACATCTCGTGCCTGATAATAGGAGCGCCGCGCGTAACGCCGCACGAGACGCATTTTTCGTTTGGCGAGGCCTTGGCAATGGTTAAAAAAATCGATTCGCCGCCGCTGCGTCAAGTCTTTTTTACTCATTTAACCGATGATTATTTGCATACTGAAATCTGTGAATACGGCGAAACCTGGCGTAAAGAAAATAATTGCCCTCAAATAACGGTTTTACCCGCCTTCGACGGCTTAGAAATCCCCCTAACTCCTCTTATTCAAGTAAAAGGTAAAAAGTAAAAGAGAAAAAGTAAAAGATGTACTTCTTACTTTTTCCTTCTTCCCTCTTCATTGCTAATTGCTAATTGCTAATTGATAATTGCTCATTGAATTATAGCAGAGCGCCGCGAGCCTCCAGCGCGGCCGCGGTTTCCGCCGCGATATCTATCATTCGTCCGGCGGCTATCGGGATTAGCTTGAAAATTTCGGCTATACCCGGTTTCCCGGAGCGTGCGCGATATGCGTTTTGCAGCACCTCCCATTCCGTGAAAAAACGCGGTATGAATCCCAACATAAGGCTTAACGCCAACCCAAGCCGCGGGCGCGATACGGCGGCATAGAGTTTTTGCGGCAGCGGTTTTTTTATATTTTTTAACAGCGCGGCGGCCGGTTTAAGCAAGGCGCGCTCTACGGCGCAGACGGCTTCCCGCGCTTCGGTTATCGTGGTTACGGAAAAAAACAAGGCCCCCGCGCAGAAAGACAGCAGCATTCCCCAAAAAAACATGACGCCGCTAAAAAAACCGTGAACGTTGAACGCCGGCGGCGCAAGGTCCAACGCTCTTCCAAGTACGACAAAAAGGCCGAAAATGATGATGGGGCGGCTGCCGCGCAGCAGTTCGACAGGCTTAATACCAGAGCCGAATGACGCGGCGCAGAGCGCGGCGCTCAGCACGGCGGAACAGACAGGATTAAGGAAAAACGCCGCCGCCGAAAATAGAAACAGGCAGAGCAGCTTTAACCCGGCGTTCAAACGATGAATAGCCGTGCGTTTGGCCCGATATGAATAAGGCGTTTCT
>JAISCO010000089.1 GCA_031265535.1 Spirochaetaceae bacterium
AAAAGCGGGTATAGAACTAAAGAAGGATATATCCGGAAATGGTACGACGATGGAAAACAGTATATGGAGCATTGCGTTGTTTGGGAAGAGCATAATGGACCGATTCCGCAGGGGATGCATATTCACCACAAAGACGGCAATAAGGAAAACAATAATATTGAAAATCTTGAGCTTGTTGATGCCCTTACGCACAAGCGGTATCACTCCGGTTGCCGACTTGTTAACGGTATTTGGGAGAAACAATGCAATATGTGTGGAGAATGGTATTTGCTTACCGAAGAAAAATGGTATTTTCACAAGTCTGGCAAAAATGCTGGGTATCCAATTGGGAAAATATGCAAAAAGTGTACTATCAAAAGAATTGTCGAGTATAAAAGAATTCGCGGTGCGCGAAATTGACAGCGTTAAAAAATTGGACGGTAAAATAAGTGTATTCAATTTGACGATTGACGGAATTCCGGCGTTCTCAACTCTTGCGGGCGAGTCGCACAATACACAGAAGCCCAGAATCCTTTACGACAAAATTCTTGAATGGTATGGGGATAAATTCTGCCGTGAAAAGGGAATTATTGACACTTTTCTTGGAAGCGGATCGTCCCGCCTGTCGGCGTGGGATGCCGGTATTGATTTTGTGGGCATTGAGCTTAATGAAGTTTATTTTCAAAAACAGGAATTGCGGTTTGCCGAGCATGTTGCCAAAGGATCGCTGTACGACAGGAAAGAGATTGAAACGGCTGAATGCGGGGAGGGTCTTTTTGAAATATTACTTAAGCGGTGCGATAACCCGCCAGCCGGATTTCAAAGAGTATTTTAAGAAATACGAGAATGAGCTTCGGAACCGGGGAATTGCCGATATTTACAATCCCGCCGGATTTGATTTGCTAAAAGCCAGTTGGGAAGCGTATATGAAATTTGATATACAAGTACTGCTTAGATGCGGCTGTCTGGTTCTTTTACCGAACTGGCGTAAAAGCCGCGGGGCTAAAGTTGAAATATATCTTTGCAAGAAGCTGGGAATTCGCGTGGTTAAATTTCACGATCTTTTACGGGAGCTAGCGCGAAATGCTGCCTGATCCCGTTAAAATCGGATGCGTCACTCTTTACAACTGCGACAATCTTGAACTGTTGCGGTCTCTTCCGGATAAGAGTTTTGATCTTAATTTGGACGATCCGCCTTACGGACTGGGTAAAAAATGGGTATCGAAAGGCAAATACGGTTTTACTCTTAAACCGGAAGAAGTTGAAAAGATGAACCGGTGGGACTTTATTCCACCGGATGATTGGTTTTCTGAAACAGAAAGAGTTGCCAAAAACCGGATAATTTGGGGCGGCAACTATATGATGGATAAGCTCGGATCGTGCAGGGGCCCGGTTATTTGGAACAAAATGATACACGGGTTTTCTCTGGCCGATGGCGAGATGGCGTGGTCATCATTTGACAAGCCGTTAAGGATAATTGACTGCGGGATGTCCATTCGCTCTTCGGATAAAAAGAATTCCGGCGGAAGATGGCATGGAAACCAGAAGCCGATCTTTCTTTATAAAAAAATTCTGCAAATGTACGCCAGACCGGAATGGAAAATTCTCGATACCCATCTCGGCAGCGGAACCCACGCTATGGCCTGCCTGGATTTGGGCTACGAATTAACCGCTTGCGAAATTGACAAAGAGTACTTTGATACGGCGGTCAAGCGCATCAGGGAGTATTTAAGTTCCCATGAAAAAATATTTGACAGCGGGGAACAGGTTAAACTGACTGAGGATGATTTGTTCTAGGAATTACCTTTTTATATTGAACGGGAGAATTGCATGGCAAAAGAAACGGTTGAAAAACCGAAAACGATTAAGGATTTGGATGCTCTTGTTAAAAACTTGCAGGTAAAGTACGGATCGGGGTCTATTTCCGTTTTTGGAAAAAATCAGGTAGTGGTTGAGCGGGTTCCTATCGATTCTTTCTACCTGTCGGAGCTTCTCGGCGGGGGCTATCCCCGCGGGCGCATGATCGAGATTTACGGTCCGGAGTCGTCGGGAAAAACGACTTTGGCCTGCTACTTTGCGGGCCAGTGCCAAAAGCATTATTTTGAAGATAAACAGCGTTACGGCGTTGTGGCGTATATTGATGTTGAGCATGCGCTGGACCCTCCCTATGCCGCCACTTTCGGTCTTGATATGGACAAGGTTCTTTTCAGCCAGCCTGATTCGGCGGAACAGGCTCTTGACATACTGGACGATCTTGTTGAATCTGATTTGGTTGACATGGTAGTTGTGGACTCCGTGGCGGCTTTATCCCCGCAGCAGGAACTGGACGGGGAAATGGGCGACCAGACGATGGGGCTTTTGGCCCGGCTGATGTCCAAGGCCTGCCGCAAGTTGCAATCCAAAATGACTCCGAAATCCGCTTCCATTGTTTGGATCAATCAAATCCGTATGAAAATTGGAATAGTCTTCGGGAATCCGGAAGTAACTTCCGGTGGAAATGCTTTGAAATTTTTCACCGCGGTCAGAATGACCGTGCGGGCCGGAGAGCGTATTGAAGATAAAGAAAACGGGCAAATTGGAATGATCTCCAGGGTTAAGACCATAAAAAATAAAGTTGCCCCGCCGTTCCGTACCTGCGATATGAAAATTATATTCGGAGAAGGGTATCAGGTCGAGGAGGAGTACGTTCAGGCTTTCGTCAAATACGGGATCATCCGAAAATCCGGAGGATGGTATACGGTAGCCCTTACCAGAACCGGAACCGAGGAAACGCCGGAAAAGGTTCAAGGCGAGGAGAAGGTTCTTGCGTGGCTTAAAGAACATCCTGAGATTTACGCCGAGTACAGGAACCGTTTAATGGCGGAGCTGTCCCGCAAAACTACCGCAGTTATTGTTGAAGATACCGAGGACCAGGAGACCGGTATTGTGGCCGAGCAGGAAAAACTGGAGCGGGAGGCAATGGCAGAATAAGATATTTCTCCTGAAGATCTTGCCGAAGCCTCTGGGGGCCAATAAAAAGTATCTTGACTCTTTACGAATAATAGGGAATTATTAAGTTAAGGTTTGCCGGGGGTGTCTACCCAGACGGATAGCGAGTTCGCGGGGGTTTTATGATTATTCTTAGGGAAAGTAAAGAGCCGCTCTTCGAAGTGGTGCAACTGGCGGGAAATACGGAATACCGCATTTTATTAAACCAGATGGGAAGCAGTCCCGTTCTTGCTCAAACGCTTAATGCTCCAATTGGCACAATACCAAAATACCGGTATTTGATAGACAGCCTGTGGCTTAGCCGGGCTTCTTTGCTACAGATTATTAAAGGGACTATGGAACGTCCCGGTTTTGAAAGTTACTTCGTTAAAAGCCCAAAAGGACTGTACGTTGGATTTATCGCCATACTTATTGCGAATGAGGATGGTAAATCTGTGGTGAACGATGTCAAGACTTTTTCTTTCGGTCTTGATAATTCTGATGACGAGAATCAAATGTACAAAGACCTGCCGGCGTTTCTCGATAAGTGTCTGGCAAAGTACAAAAAAGTTTCGTGGACCGCGCTTGAGGGAAACAAAGCAAACCGCGCTTATGAAATTTATACTAAACGGCGGAAGGGAACGATTTCTAAAGACGGTAAATATATACGGTATACCTGCGCGGAATAGTTTAAATTGCCCGGATTGAAACCGCAATAGGCTAAACAATTTTAAAGTGGAAACCCCGACAGGATTTAACGCAGATATACCTGCGGGAGATTTTTGCTATTTTATTTGGTATGTAGTACACCCAATGTAAACTGATTTAGCCGTTTAGGGAGCCTGAGACACCCCTTGGGCGGCTTTCTTATTTCAATAAGGATGGAATTATATATGTACTATGATGTTCAAATCTGTTTGTCTCGAAAATTTTGGTATTGTTAAATCTTTCAGTAAATCTTTTGACCGGAACATACTTGTTTTAGCGGGGGAGAACGGCCACGGAAAGAGCACCGTTTTGAAGGCGGTTCTTCTGGCTGTTTTTGACGACTACGAAGGCGTTCTCGCGGACTACGTGAACTGGGATTCCGATTATTTTCAGGTTGCAGTCAATTTTACCCATCGGGGAATCGGCTACGAGAGCACTGTCCGCTACGATGGGTCAACCGATCGGACTCTCCGTTTCGGCGATAAAGTTTTGAAAGGTGACGAGGCTAAAAAGAAGTTAAAAGAAATTGTTGATGCCGATCTGCTCAAGGCGGGTATGCTGGCGATGGAGCAGAAGGTTGCCATTGTGGAAACAAGGCCATCCGAAAGGCGCGAATATCTCAAGCGTATTTATGACATTGAATTTAAACGCCAGCTTTCCGATCTTGAAAACGATATCAAGGCGTCCGAGCTGGAGCTTGCCAAAAAAACGACTTTACAGACTGAAGTGGAAAACAGAAAGTATTCCGTTCCGGAAAAGCCCGCGTATCCCTTTGAAAAAACTGATTACGAACTGATCAAAGCGAATCTTGAGGCTGAGCGTGGCAAACTTCATGCCGCCGAAGAGAGTGCTCGTGTTTACCGTCAGACTCAATCCGAGTTAAATGATTTGGCTGAACAGAATGGCCGCTTAATCGAAGATATTCATAAACTAAACGCCAGGATAAAACAGAACAAAGAAAAAATGGAAGGGCTGCCCGAATCAAGGAACAATGCGGTTGTTTCCGAAACGGGCATTCTGAATTCGGCATCGGCGGAACTTGTGAAATCCGAAGAAGATTTTTCAAGGAATGCCGCCGGATTGAATGCCGATTTGGGCGCGATTGTTCTGGAACGTCTGCCCGCTTTTAATCTGGACGAGTTTAACAGCGTATCGCAGGAACTGTACTCAAAGAAAGCGGAACTGTCCAAATTGCAGTCGGCAAAGGATGTATGTCCTACCTGCGGGCAGAGTATATCTTCTCCGGAGCATATTGCCCGGCGAAAAGAAGAAATTGCCGCGCTGGGACAGGCAACCGCGGATTTGACTGAAAGATTTACTTCGCTGTCCGCCCAGAAGTCCCGAAGGGAAACGGCGGAAAGAAGCAATCTGGATAAAACAAATCGAAAAACGCTTCTGCAAAACCAGATTTCCGTATTAATAGAGCAGGGCAACACAGGGCGCATTCGTATTCAGGCAAAAATTGACCAGGCCCGCGCAAAACTGGACAGACTGGACGCCGAATACCGGGCCGAGGGTATGCGGCTTTCGGAGCTTATAGCGTCGGATTCCGATAACGAAAAAAATTTGAATGACCGGTTTACTGCGGCAAGCGCCAAAATAATCGAGCTTCAGGGAAAGCTGGCCGGCTTGGAAACGGTATCGGCGGAGGGCATTGAAGAGAATATCCGGAAATTTGAATCGGATATCCGCGGTTACGATGACACCGTTTCCCGCATTGCCGAAATTGAACGCATGGAAAAACAGATTGCTGTTCAGAAAGACAATGATTTTAAACAGCTCGAAGTTCTGAAAACCGAGATACAGGTTTTGAACCAGTTGATCGGCGACTGGAAAGCCGGCGTAAAAATTCTCAAAACCGAATTTCCTGTTTATGTTATTTCGCGGGTGATAAAGGATATCGAAAAGTCTATGAACGATTTTTTGAAAAGAACCTACCCGAAGTACCATGTTGAGATTCAGGATAAGAAGAATGCCCTGCATATAGTGTACGGGCCGAAGAAGAAGGATGTCAGTTCGGCTTCCGGGTTCGAGCGGCAAATATTCTCCCTGTCTTTTATGTATGCCGTAAGCAGGGCCATCGGGAACAAGTGCCTTTTGCTTGACGAGTGCGACAGCGCGGCCACGGAAAAAAATTCCGGTATATTTTACCGGGTTATCGGGGACGCTATCGGAAACGGGATCGACCAGATTATTTTAATAAGCCACAAGCCGAGCACCCGGAATATTCTTGAGTTTGACTACGGGGCCGAGGTTATTGTGTTTGACAATGGCGTGGCCGCCTAATGCTTCGCCAGCCTTCCGAAACCGACGCGAGAGAACTTTTGCTGGAATCCGGCATCCGCTTTCGGGATATGGGGGAATATTTTTCATTGGCTTGCCCGTTTCATTCCGACAGGCATCCTTCCGCCGCTTTGTATAAAGACAGATGGCTGTTCAAATGTTTTAGCTGCGGTATAAGTTATTCCTTTCCGAAGTTCTACGAGGCCCTGAAAGGCAAACTGTGGGATGAGCACGGGGCGTTCAGCATGGTTCCGGTTCCCGCCGGAGACACTCTGGCGGACAGCTACCGCGAGACCTTCGCTATTGAGGAAGGCCGCGTGACCTCCGTGTATGACAACGCGAAAGCACTGGATTACTGCCGCAGCCGCGGAGTAAGCGATGAGTTTATGCGGTTTTTCGAGTTTCAGGCATCCGATTTGTGCAAATTTAAAAAGGCGGATAAAGACGATCCGGTAAGTATTTGGCGGGACAGGCTGCTTATTCCGATAAACCTGGAGGGTAAACCTTACAGTTTGGAGGGCCGCGACTATACCCGCGGGCAAAAACCCAAATGCCTGTACCCTAAACGCTGTAAAACGGACATTTGCTTCAATCAGGATAACCTGGATAGATCGGGAACGCTGATTGTTTGCGAAGGCATAATGGATATCCACAAAATATGGTCAAGCGCAGATAAAAATGTCACTTGTACTTTCGGGGTATCCCTGTCGGACGGGCAAAAAGAGTTCCTGTGCGGTGTTCAAAACTTGGTTCTTTTTATTGACGATGATCCCGCGGGGCACGGGTCGGTCAGCGCGTTTGAGAAGTTTATGAAATACGATTTTAAAGTAGCGGTTGTTCCCGGAACGGATCCGGGAGGGGCGTCTATCGACCGTATATACAATGCCCTGGCCAATGCGGTTTCGTGGGCGGATTTCCTTGTGGATGATACGAAGCTGTTTGATAAACCCGTAAAATCCGCATTTTCTTTGTCAGGATTGTGAAAAATATGATTCCCGCAAATCAGGCAGGAATTACTATAGCAGCTTAATGTTAAGGAGTGTTTATGCCGCAAGCAATAGCTTATGCCGACGTTCCGGGACTTGATTTGGCGGCGGAGCGGAAAATTATTGATTTTCCTGTGAGCCGCGAGACCCAGTTTTCCGAAACGCGCCAATTCGTATCCGGATTTAGCCGGATCTCGGTTCCCGATCCCAGTAGCGCGGGGAAGTTTATTCCCGTTGGCGAAGTTCCCGTAACCCGTCCGCATCTTCCCTACGGGGAAACAATGGACTGGATTGTCAAGGAATTTGAGGAAATCGGGATTCCCTTTAAACTGCGGGTTTCGGCCATTGACCGCAGGAATTTCAACCTGTATCAGGAATATATTTTTGATCAGGCTGTTGCCCCGCCGGATGGCGAGGGTATTTCGCCGATGGTTCTGGTTCACGGTTCCTACGTTAAAGGTTCCCCCCTGGTCCTGTATCTGGGAACCTACCGGTTCGTCTGTTCCAACGGAGCGATTGTGTCCGCTGGGGGAAAGACCCATCTTTCGGTCAATACCCGCAATTGGGGAAATCTTCAAAGCCAGGGATTTCATGACGATTTCCGGGCGGCTCTGGACCATTACTCCGACGTGGGCGCATTTTACGCCAGGCTCAATGATGTTCCGTTTTCAGAAACCGCGGAGGAGATTTTCAAGCCGAAGCTGATTCCTTTCTGCATGCGAAAAAAAGTTATCGGGCAGCTTGAAGAAGACGGCGCTGTCAGCCTGAATATCGAGTCGGATAACCAGGACGGTGAAAGATACAAGTCTATCAAAGAGGAAGACTTTTCCACTCCCGGTTTAATTGCCGTTAACGGGGATATTTCCACATGGGATGTGTACAACCGGTTTACCAGTATCGGATCCCGGCTGTCCTCGACAAATCGTGTGCTGATTGCGGGAAAGTCTATTGACCGTGTTTTCCAGCGGCTGAAACGCGCCGCTTAAGCGGCGGGGAATTAAACTGTCGCCCGGCATGAAGCTGCCGGGGATTACGCGGATACGGCGGCAAACCGGTATCCATGCTTGGGCCTAGAGAAGTACCGGGATAATTTTCCAAATTCCGGTATCTTTAAGGGCGGCTAAGCAGGAAGAAATACCGTCCTCGGAAATTACCGCTGGCGGCCCGGAAAGACGGGCAATTTTTAGGAGATTAAATGCTGGCAGTTGACTACAGGCCGTTCAGTTGGGACGATATCTGCGGAAACAAATCAATCGTGTCCGAGTTGAAAAAACGGTCATTGAACAGGGATTTTCCTACCGTTATGTTTTTTGCCGGGGACAGCGGAACCGGCAAAACTACATGCGCTTCCATAATCGCGGCTCTGATTAACGACGATAACCCGATCAGGGGCGAAGGGTGCCTTAATCCCAATCCTGAGTCTCCTGAATCTAAAGCGATTTTGAAAGAAACGTTTAATATGTCGTGCAGTATGTATGACGCCTCTAAAATGGGCAAGGAAGATGTCATGCAGTTGGAGGAAATTGTCAGTTCCGAGTCTTTTTTCGGCGGCAAAAGAGTCTTTATCATTGACGAGGCTCAGGCCCTTTCCCAGCATGCCAAAGGGGTAACGCTTAAGTTGCTGGAAAAAAAGCGGGAAAACGCCCATATAATTCTCTGCACAATGAATCCGGACGCTTTTGATATTTCAGTCCGGAGCCGGGGGCTTTTCTATAAATTCCGCAGTCCCTCCAGCTCCGATATTGCCGAATGCTTATTCGGGCTTTTGGGCAAACTGAACCTCGCGGACAGCGTTCCCGGTATTTTTATTCAGGAGGGGATATTCGCTATTGCGGAAAACTGCGAAGGGAGTGTCCGGCTTGCCGTACAAACTCTGGACCGGTGTATCGCCGGAGAATTCTACTCTGCGGATGCCATCGCCGAGGCTTTCGGGTTTGTTGGAAACGCGAAACTTTTTGAAATTGTATCATTGATGCTTGGCAGAAATACGTCCGCTTTCAGGGAAATAAAGAAAATGGATTTGAAAGAATTCTTTTACTTGTCCTACAGGTTCATTTCGGATTGCCTTGTTTACCAGAGGATACAATTGGCGGACGCCCCCTGGAAGGCGGACCAGTATTCCAGACTGGAAAACAGGCGGGACGCGATGCCGGACCTGTTTAATCTCTATTCGGACATAGACATTAAAATGGGGGCATATTTTAAGCCCGTTTACTGTCTGGCCAGATTGACGGATTTTTTTAAGGAAAATGCTCCGCGGGGGCTTGCGGCGGCACCGCCGTGCGCCAGGGTTCCAGCGGAGACATCCCGGCGGTCTCCGGTCGGCGAGAGCGGATACCGCAAACGATAATTTATTTTGAAGGAGACTGAAAAATGACAATTGACGCAAAATTTATCGCAAAGTACTCCAGAATTTGCGAAAGACTGAAGGACGACTCGCAGCCCATCTATGACAGCGGGCTATTGGACTTCGAACACGGAAATATGATCTTCGGTTCCCAAAAGGGATTCGGCCAGATTAAGATGGACGTGGAAGGATGGGACGGCAGGCAAAAGCCGTTCTTTGTGAATCTCAATTCCTTTTTAAACGTGGTTAAGGAATTTCCGGTTCTGGAACTGGAGGGGTTTAAGTTTAAACACGGAACGGACGACGTGTTCGAGATTTCGCATTTGGAGGACGACACGCGATTCCCTGATTTTATTAACAGCGGCAATGCGGCCTCTGTAAAAATAGACGCGTCCGCCCTGGCCGCCATTAAAAAATGCGGCCTTTTCGTTGACGTTGACGGTTCGGCGAGTCTCAACGGGGTATTCGTTAAAAACGGAAATGTGTGGGGAACCAATAAAAACCGGCTGTGCGAGGAATATGTGGATTCTCTGGCCGGTGCCGATTTGCCCCTTCCGCGGATTGTTTGGGAAACGCTGGTTATGGACATTCTCGGCGAGGACCTGGTCATCGACAAGGACAATGCTTCTTTTTTCATCAGCAGCGGGGATGAGATTAAAATCCAGTTTGCCGTAAATTCGGCTTTGTCCAGTCCGGATATTCACAATCCGAATTTTGTGAATAAATTTGACCATCCGAATTACATAACACTGGACAAGGACGGCTTCCTTGGGGTTGTTAATTTCATTCAGCCCTTTGTTCTCAGCAGCGCCTCGCAGCGTATTCAGCTTATAGTTGGAGATACTTTGCTGGAGATTAAATCCGAAGACAACGGGAATATCATATCCCGGAAAATTCCTATTATTGAAAAGGGCGGAAGTATCGAAACGGACAGTAAAATATGGGCCAGCGCCAACTGGATTAAGACTATTCTCGGAGTTGTCGGCGGAAAAACCGTGAAGATTCAGATTGACCTCGGCAAGCCAGCGGTTAATATATCCTCGGTTGAGGAACCCTCGGTCCATGTGGTTTACTGCCGGTTGACAGAGGTTGTGTAGAACAAACACTAAAACCGGAGACGGCGAATGCTTAATTCTTTTGTAAAAACATTTGACTGCTCCGGTTTTGAAAGAAAACTGAAACATTACTTTTCCGATACCGCGCCAATATACGCTGATGTTGAACTGCGGCTAAAAGAAGTCCGCGTATTCAGCGGCGGGAAACCGTGTGTGCTGGTTCCTGTGGATGACAATGACAGCGTCAAAGAAAATGTCGGCAGGGTAATTAGATACTGCGAGCGTTTTCTGTATCCGCGAATGCTGGCCGTAGCGGAGCAGCCCGTTAGTTTGCCTGACAGCCGCGTAAAGGAAATGCTTTTTCAGGGTTTTAGTCTTGGCCAAATTCGGGAAAAGCGGGTTAAAAAAATATGGAAGCTGTTTATAATTACCAGGTTTAATACGGCAAAGAATTCAATTGACTACAAGGAAGAATCCACGGGCAAGGTGTTTCGGGCGCATTTCTGCCGCCCGCTGGCGGCCTGCCGCGGCAGTATTTTAAGGCTTTCCGAGGGCGGGCAGGATGGCATGCGGGAACTTTACCGTTTTGTAACGGAAAACTCGCGCGTAGAAGAAATAGGGGAGAAGGATGCTTAAGTATCATCGGATTTTGATAGATATCAGTAATGTGTACTATCGCGCATTTTCAACTTCTCCGTATTTAACCGCCGAGGTTGAAGGCAGGCGAATGGCTACCGGCGGTATATTTAAGTCCATAAAAATGATCCAGCGGATAGAGCGCGATTATCTGGACACCGGCGGACGGTTGTATTTTTTATTCGATAATGCCCTTAGCGGGGAGTACCGCCGCAAAGAAATTGACCCCGATTATAAAATAAACCGGAAAAAGCGGGAGTCGCAATTTTACCGCGGGCTGGACTACTTGCAGTTGGTTTTAATGCATTATCAAACGGGATACCGGGTTGTACGAAGACCCGCGTCCGAGGCTGACGATTTAATAGCTCCTATACTGGAGTCTTTTGGCAAAAAGCCGTATTTTATTTTGCTTGTTTCAAATGATATGGACTGGAGCCGCGCAATCAAGGATAGAGTGCACTGGATGGCGCATAAAGATGGCCGCGATGTTATTTATAACGCGGATACGTTTTGCGGGGAATACGGTTTTCGGCCGGGATTGGACGAAGTTTGCCTGTACAAAGCCATTCGGGGAGACGCTAGCGACAATATTCCGCCGGGAGTAAAAAATATTCCCGAAACGGCTGTTCTGGATATTATCCGGCAGGCAAAAAGCGTACCAAATTTGTTTCGGTATCTTGCGGACTTGAACATACCCTTCCAGTGGAAAGAAGCCGTCAGGCAGAGCCGCGGCAGGATTCTGCTTAATTTCAGGCTTGTGAATTACCAGCCGGTATCGGGCGCGGAGTGCCGCGAATGTACATCCGTAACGGAATTTAACAAAGATATGCTGTCAATGTTCTACCGGATATTAAATTTCAAGCCGGAGGGCATTGACGGACGGCTGCGAAAACCTGATTTGCCTCCCAGGGAAGAGGACTTTTTTAAAGAATTTGATGTGTACCCTCGCGCCGAGTAGTGAATTACCTTGTCATGCCAATAGCTGTAGGTATTTCTGAAGACGAGGAATTCATGGTTACGTCTGTCGGGTATACGCCCGGCGGTCTTTTTTCTAAAATGGTCCGTATTTGCCGGGACCGGTATCACGGTAAATTTCAGCACAACGTATCCGTTAAATCCCCCGATGGAAAATTCTTTAAGAATCCGTGGCTTTTTGACCAGCATTTGGCGAAGCCAATTTGTATGGATATCCTGGAAGCGGCAAAGGAAGAAGGCGCTAATTTTACCGTACCCGCATGGGTAAATGAAATTGACTATTCCGAGGATAAAGAATTCCGCAGATACCGGGCGGTGATTGACGGGGGGCTTGTAAAGTCCGAGTGGAAAGGAGAATATCAAAAAAAAGGCGTTCTGCGGGGAATATCCCAAAACCGGCTGGCCCTGTTTTGGGAAATGGGCCTGGGAAAGTCTTTTGCTATTCAGTGCATTATGAATCATCTTGTCAAATGGGAGCGTGTCAAAAAGTATGTTATTGTTTCCACGCCGGAAGGAGTCATCAATATCGCGCTGGAATGCGTCAAGTTTAGTTCTTTTGGCTTGACTTTAGACGATATTTTTATCGTGGATACCGAACACAGGAATCCTTTTGATTTTCCCGGTAAAAAAGTTATTGTGATGACATACCGCGGTTTAATTATGCTTCACGATGACTTCTATAAAGACGCCAAGGGAAAAAGGGCGTCTAAACATATTCGCAAGAATTATACTCCGTGGGACCGGCTTGGTGAAAAGCTGTGCCTAATCCTGGACGAGTCCCATTACATAAAGAATCCCGGCAGCAAGGTATGGAAAATTGCGGATAAGGCGAAAGGATTCTTTGATTACCGCTATATTTTATCGGGAACTCCGGCTCCCAAATACGCCTGTGACCTGTGGACGCAAATGCGGTTTCTTCAGGAAGACTCCGTAGCGCGGGATTATCAGTCTTTTCTAAGCGGTATTGCCATTTTGGGAACGAAATACAGCAAGTTTGCGGTTCGCTCCTATCGCGAAGACCGAGTGAAAGAGTTTTTATCAAGTGTTGAATATTTGATAAGCCGGGAGAAAACCAAGGGAAATGTTGATCTGCCTCCGGTTATTTTTGATTCTATCCGGTGCCAAATGCCGCGGAAGCAGGAACTCATTTATAGAACAATTGCGAATCAGGTAATTGAGATTATTAAGCGGGAGGAAAATGGCCGGGTTACTCTGCATAAACTGCGCAATAAATTCCCGTATTTGTCATCGGTTTTGCACGACCCCTGTGTTTTGTCAGACAGGGAATTGGCGGATAATTCCGGTAATAAAATAATTGTCCACCAGATTGGCAGTTGGGATATTTCAGATAACGGTAAATACGGGATAGCCGAGTCGCTGCTGGATAAATACGCGGAGGAAGGCAGAAAAACAATCCTGTGGTCGGGGCACCCCAAGATTATTGATTCTCTTTTCGTTAAGCTGTCCAAATACCACCCGTACCGTTTGCATGGCGGCACGGTAGTTAACAGGGGGGAGTCGGTACCCGAAAGAAACGCGGCAATTTGCGGCGGGTTTCTTAACGATCCGAACAGCCGTTTGTTGATTGCCAATTACGCCTGTCTTTCAACGGCTGTCAATCTGGTTGAGGTTACCCGTATGATTTTCTGGGACCGGTCATGGAATGCGGCCACTTATAAACAGGCTATAAAGCGGGCAAACCGCATCGGGAGTACCGAGCCTCTTATCGTGCATGATCTTATATTTTTTGAATCGATAGAAGAATTTCAAAATGAAGAGATCGAAAAACGGCTGGCTTTTAACGATGATCTTTGGGATGGCGGCAAAGGCGCGGATGAAGTTTTGGATAATCGCGATGTTCTTAGCCTTTCCGATGTGCAGAGAATTCTTGCGGGAAAAACTGTTAATTAGCGTCCGCGCTCTGATGAATCTTATCCTATTTTAACTAGGAGCGCGGAGAGATGCCGGAATACCGGCTTTTAATTTCAGACTTTCCGCGAAAGCACAGTATGAAAATATTGGTTAACGAGGATGTCAACACCTCCGGGCTTGGGAATGCCGCGGTTCCGGGGAATTACAATCAGCCGGGATTTGGGGTGGGGACGGCTGCCCCGGCAGGGCCCGGCCCGGATCAGACACTGATTGCCCAGTCAGCGGCGGCAACCCCTAACGGAATTGACCCTTTAAACAGAGGGTTCTCGATTGGCGGGGCGCAGGACCCTTTGTCCGAGTTTGAAGGCGCGTTGGATAATCCTCCGGGAATGAGTATTGGCGGGGGAACGCCGACCTCTCCGATGAATTCTCCTTCGCATCCGGCTACGGCATCCATGAAGGAAGACGGCATTGGCATGGAGAACGGCCATCCGGTCGGTCTTGGCGAGGGAGGCAATCCCTTCGGCGAAGGAGAGAACCCGTTTGCTGAAGATGACGCGCTGGTATTTGAAAATGTGGACGCTATTCCCGCATTTGCGGATACCGGGGATGACCCCGGTATAGCGTCTTTGCCGGTAGACGCCAACGGTATTATTGAGCCGGTGACAGTTCCCGAAGATATTATTGCGGAACCGGAGCTTGGCGAAATTCCCGAAGCGGGTCTTCCGCTTGAGGAACCCATTGTGGAAATCGATGAGGAAGATGTGGACATTCAGATTCCGCAAAATGTTTTTGAAAACGACGGTATTCCGGAGTCTATTCCTGTGGCGGAATCTTTTAAGCTCCCTGAAAATCAGAATGTGATCGTATCCAAGGGCGACCAGATTTTTTTTCTGGGGCATGTTCGCGAGGAATGCACTCCCCGGTTTGCCGAATCGGTTTTTACCCGCGCTTTAAAATCTCTAAGCGGGGGCAAATACGAGGGACACCCTATAATGGTCGGGAACAAACAGGAGAAGGTTGCCAATGTTGGACGGTCGCTGCTGGTCGAAGTCGCCAAAGACTGGAGGCTTCCCGGTACTAATACGATTTTTGAGGCTCACGATCTCCTCCAGATTGTTTCGGCAAGACCTGTGTGCAGTATTGTGGAGACTGTCAATACCGATAGCCCCAAGGATGGTGATAAAGCCAAAAATAAAAATGATGACGCCAAATCGGAAGCCGAAGAGGAGAAGCTCAAGAAAGAGGCTATGCTCGCTTTACGGCGCTGGAAGGAGGCCGAGAAGAAGCGGAAGGAAGGCGATGGAGACGGCGGTGACGATGATAATGATGATGACGATGATCCGGAAGCGGCGGCAAAAAAGGAACGGGCCAAGAGGGAATTTCAAATGCTTGAGAGGCAGCGCACGGGCGGTTTGCTTTAATTATTCGCTGACGGCTTGACCTTTTGCCAAAAAAGAGGAATTAATGTAGCAACGCTCCTTCCGGGCGGTACCGGCGGGGGTAAAACCCCGTTCCCCGAAAGGGGAGCCCCGGAAGGAGATTTTTTATGATTATTACCACGAAGCGAAATATTGCGGAAAGAAAGCCCGGCACGGCCCAATCCCTCGACGAGATGGCCCAGTTCCGGGGAGCCGGAATAGTTATAGAGGTTCGTTCCAACGACCACGGAACTCTAGGCAGTCCCGGAAATCCGGCTCACGCGCATGTTTTCGACAGTTCAGGGAATCGGGAAATCGCGGAAATTATTCTCACCAGAAGTCCTCCGAAAAAGCCTGAAGACATATTTTACTACCGGATGGATAAAATCCCCGATGGTCTAGGCAAAGCTATTGTGAAATTCGCGGGGATGCCCTACGCGGGGTCTAAGCATACCGGGCTGGGTTTTACTAACTGGCAGGCAGTTGTTACCCAGTGGGTATTCTTCCATGAAAAATAGCTCTTTATTCGGCAATTGAAAAGCTTCACGGACGAAAGAGATTCACTCAAAATCCGGGGGTAAAGTTTAGTACAGAGGAACGGGATACCGAATTTCTCTAGAATCGAAAATATTGCATAAAGATTGTAAGAGGTTTTTGTAGAAAAGGGATTGACAAAAAATAAAGCAAGGATATACTAGAAACAGGGAGTGTTATGTGCCTGGTGAAATAAAGAAACAGAGTGACGCTATTGTTGACGAACTCAAAGAATGCGTATCAAAGGATGCGCTGGAAGATACATTTGTAAAATATGCTATATCGGATCTTGGGGTACGTATAGAGCGTCTTAACGAAACTATGGGAAACCCCGAAACTTTCTTTTCTTCAGACTCGCTGGTAGAAACCCGGTATGAAGTTACTGTCAGGATGTTTTTGTCGGGGAAGTGGAAACTTGCGGCATTTTATGAAAAGGCGGGGTTTTAGGCCGTGGATGAATTCAAGTTAACGCTGGAGAAGAAGCAGGAAATAACAAAGGATTTCAGAACGGATATAGAAACTGTAAATATTTTGGAAAGGGTTTATAATGACCTTCCTATAACTGAACAGTATTTAGCGCATGTCATCCGTGCAATGGAATCGTATATACGGAAGACAACCGGCAATCAGTTTTTCTGTATATTTTGCGAGCCGAGTCTTAACGGCTTGGGAGTGGGGAGCGCCCAATATTTTCACGAAAAGTATTTTGTTATTCATATTGATCCTGCTATGGCGGAAAAAGACCTGCGGGTTTATCTGGCGCACGAACTGGGGCATCTTTTTATTATCGCTATTGTGAATGAGAGTCTAGCTCCGCGGGAAAGACTGGATGTTAACGACAATGCGGAACCGCTGTCTTCTATTTTTGGTATATTTACGATGGCAGACAAAAATGATTTTTACCGGAATAATAAAAAATCCCCGCGGCAGAGCCGCGGGGTATTTTAAGATTTTTGTTTGAAAATCAGTCGAATAAGCTTGGTTGATTTTCTCCATCTCTTATCTTGTATAGTTGTTTGTAGTCTTTTCCCTTCCCCTGAGCTTTCACATAGTTCGTTATCGTTTCTTCATTCCCATATTTCCCTACCGTACTCACATAATGCCCGTCACTCCAGAATTCCCCTCCCCATAACTTCTCTTTCACTTCTGGGTGTTTCTTGAATATTTCTTTCGCTGTTATACTTTTTATTGTCCTTACTATTTTTGTTGGGCTGTATGTCGGTACCGACTGTACCAGAAAATGCACATGATCTCCTTCTATCCCTATTTCTAAAAATTTTATCTCATACCTTTTTTCTATCCCCTCACAGGTCTCCTTCAGAGTTTTGTCTACTTCATCGCTGATCACTACCCGTCTGTATTTTGCAGGACATACTATATGATATATCAATACCGATACATTGTGCGCTTTGTGTATATATTCACTCATTTTTCCATCATATCATCTTTCAGTTCCTTTTTTAACCGCCGCAGAGCGGCGGGGAATTAAACCCCCAGAGATTAAA
>JAISCO010000093.1 GCA_031265535.1 Spirochaetaceae bacterium
GCCCCGCGAAAGGGATTGTAGGGGTGCGAAGCAGACGCAGCGCTATGCGCTGTGGCCGGAGCGAAGCGGAGCCCCGCAAAGCCCGGTTTTTTGCGGCTCTGCCGCAAAAAATGCGCCCAAAATATGAAAAAGCAAACCACAAAATAAATGAGCAATTAACAATTAACAATGAGCAATGAGAAGGCGGACAGCCGCGTATGCAAGCGCTTTTATCGGACCCTAAGGCACGGAGTGAAAGCTGATTTGGGTATGACGGCGCGGAGCGCATGTAAACCCACTGGTGGGTGCGAAGCAAAAAATGCGCCCAAAATATGAAAAAGCAAACCACAAAATAAATGAGCAATTAACAATTAACAATGAGCAATGAGAAGGCGGACAGCCGCGTATGCAAGCGCTTTTATCGGCCCCTAAGGCACGGAGTAAAGCCTGCTTCCGGGATACCGGCGCGGAGCGCATGTAAACCCACTGGTGGGTGACGGCGCGGAGCGCATGTAAACCCGCTGGCGGGGGCGGGCTGGTTTTGAGACGGTGTATCTGATATATTTTGAAAAAGATATGGAGCGGATATGACGGATAGCGGACACTCTGAAATTTATGCGCGGTTGAAGGCGGCGGCGCGGGATGCTCCGGAGCTGCCCGGATGTTATATCATGCGCGATAAAGACGGGCGCATAATTTATGTGGGCAAAGCTAAGATACTCAAAAACAGGCTTGCTTCGTACTTTAGCGGCAAGAAAGATTTTAAGACCGCGATGCTGGTGAGGCGGATTTATTCAATCGAGACAATCATTGTTTCCAACGAGTACGAGGCGTTGCTGCTGGAAAACACGCTGATAAAACAGCACAGGCCACGTTATAACATAGATTTGAAAGACGGGAAATCTTACCCGGTGATACGTTTGACGGCGGAAGAATTTCCAAGACTGCTTAAAACGCGGAATATTATCGAAGACGGTTCGCGGTACTTTGGGCCTTTTGCCAACGTACACGCGGTTGATGTGATGCTCGCCCTAATTGAAAGATTATTCCCGCTTAGAAAATGCCGCCGGCTGCGCAAACGCGATAATCCGTGTATGTACTACCACATCGGACGCTGCCGCGCGCCGTGCTGCGGGAAAATTAAAAAAGATACGTATGCCGCTTATATGGCGCAGGCGGTAAAATTATTTGAGGGCGGGACAGAGGCGCTGACAGCGAATATTGAGATACAGATGCGTGAGGAAGCCGCGGCGCTGAACTTTGAAAGGGCGGCGGAACTGCGCGACGTGATAACGGACATTGAAAGCCTTGCCGCAGCCAACACGGTTGTGGATTTTGACGAAACAGGGCGCGATTATATCGCGTGGGCGAGCGAAGGCGTGCTTACCAGTTTTAGCGTTTTTTCCATGAGGGGCGGCAAGCTAACAGGACGGGATTTGTACCGCGCCTGTTCCGCCGCCGCCGAGCAGGATTCGTTTGAGACTTTTGTGCTGTCTTACTACACGGACGAGAATCCGCCCCCCGCAAAAATATTCGCGGTTTTTAACGAACAGCAAATTGAAAACGGCCATGCCGTTCAGTCCGCGATTGAGGCGTTTTCTAACATAAGCCGCTATTTTCAGGAACATTTTAATTATGCGCCTGAATTCTGTTCGCCTGGCGGCGCGCCCGGCGGAGTGGAGGCGGAGGGAAAGCGGCACGAAGCGGCGCTTGCTATGGCGCGGCAAAACGCGCTGGAAGATTTGCGGAAGCGGCTTAAAGAACGCGGCGCGGGACCGGCGCTTGATGAGCTAAAGGCGGCGCTTAAACTGCGGCAGCGTCCCGAGCGTATTGAAGGTTTTGATATAGCGCAGCTTGACGGAAAATATCCTGTGGCAAGTCTTATTTCCTTTAAAAATGGGATGCCGGACAAAAAAAATTATCGCTATTTTAGGCTGCGCACCGTTATCGGCGTTGTTGATGATTTTGCGGCAATGCGGGAAGCGGTGCGGCGGCGCTACTCGCGCCAGCTTCGTGAAGAACGCGAACTGCCTGATCTTATCCTGATTGACGGGGGTATCGGGCAGGTAAACGCGGCGCATGGCGTGTTGCTGGAGCTGGGATTCGATTGCGATCTTGTGGGACTTGCCAAACGTGATGAAGAGCTGTGGCTGCCAAACGCTTCATCGCCCATAAAACTGCCGCGCCGGTCGGAGGCCTTGAAAGTTTTACAGGCTGTCCGTGACGAGACGCACCGGTTTGCCACAGCTTTGAATCAGCGGCTGCGATCAAAAGAAGCGTCCTTCCCGCTGCTTGAGTCTATAGACGGGGTAGGTAAACGCCGCGCCGCCGCACTAATGCGGCAGTATGGCAGCCTTGCCGCCATAGCCGCCGCGGACAGTGAAAATATAGCCGCCGTCTGTAAATTTAATATTGATCTCGCTAAAACGGTGAAGGCGGCGGCGCGTCTTGCGGTGGAAGACGCGGCTTTCAATCGTGTAAAAAGACGCGGGGTTGAGAGCTTTAGCAGCGAAGACATCGGCTTCGCCGCTGAGCCGGAAGCGGACTATGAGTCGTAACGAGGCAAGCCGCAGGAACGGGATCCGGGGAGGCTCAACTATGAGCAATTAGGATGAATTAGCAATTAACAATTTAAAAACTGCAAAATGCTATGCATTTTGCGAGACTTGTTCAACTAACCGAGTTGTTGAACAAGTCCACTATATACCAATCCATTCTCTTTTGTCAATACTCTAAACTTTTAAATGTCAACGTTCAGTAGAAATGAGCCCTATTTCCGTTCAGTAGAAATGCTACCTTTGCCAATTTTTTCTCACATTCCTATTATTGCCTTTTTCCCTGCTTTTTTTATTACTGTTTCATA
>JAISCO010000122.1 GCA_031265535.1 Spirochaetaceae bacterium
TTGGGGCCTACGCCATGCTGCCACATACTCACACACGCTCACTGAGAAAGCGTGCCGTTTTTGGGCGGGGGGAGCCGTAACAAAAAGTTCATCATAAACTTCAAAATTTTAACGGTTTATGATTGATGCGCTTCCCCCCTTTGTAAGAGGTAAGAAGTAAAAGGTAAAAAGTAAGTAAAATTGCCGGCGCTGAAAGCCTAGCCATACTAATCTATGTTAGTTTACGATAAGGGATATGGAAATTTTGGCTATTCTATTCCGCATTGCCGGGAGTCTGGGGCTTTTCCTGTACGGCATGAAAGTTATGGGCGACGGCATACAGGAGGGCGCGGGCGACAGGCTGCAACGGACGCTTGGTTTCATGACAGGCAGCCGCGTTTCCGCAATCATGACCGGTTTTATTGTAACGGCGATTATTCAGTCTTCCAGCGCTACTACCGTAATGGTGGTGTCTTTTGTAAATGCCGGTATTCTAACGCTTACGCAGGCTATCGGCGTGATAATGGGCGCGAATATCGGTACTACGGTAACGGCGTGGATCGTTTCGTTAATCGGTTTTACGCTTGATATTTCCAACCTTGCCCTGCCGGCAGTCGGCGCGGGTTTCTTGATGCGTACTGTAAAATGGAAGTATCAGGGGGCGGGGAATGCCGTAATGGGTTTTGGTTTATTATTTCTTGGGCTTGAGTTTCTTACTAAATCCATGCCTGAAATAAATCCTGATAGTTTGGGCTTCCTGCAATCACTCGACAGCGGCGGATTTTTGCGAATTCTTGCCTGCGCCGGAATTGGTCTTGTTGTAACGCTTATTGTTCACTCGTCAAGCGCTTCTACCGCGATTATACTGACGATGGCGTACAAGGGTATTATTGACTTCAACGCCGCGGCGGCCATGATACTGGGCGCTAACATCGGAACAACAGTAGACGCGCTGTTAGCTTCTATCGGAACAAAAACATCCGCGAAACGGGCGGCGCTGGTTCATGTCTTGTTTAATGTGATAGGCGCGGTTGCCGCGTTGATATTTTTTAACCCGCTGCTTACGCTTGTAAAATTCATAAGCCCGGGCGAAAGCCACGCGTTGATAACGACTCAACTGGCTATGTTTCATACAACGTTTAATGTGCTTAACACTATTTTATTCTTTCCGTTTGTAAAACAATTTGCCGCTCTTGTAACTTTTCTTGTTAAAGACAGCGATAAAACCGGCGAGAAAACTGAAAACGTATATCAATTTTCATATTTGTCCGGTTCGATTCACGATACGCCTGAATTAAGTATTCTGCGCGCCAAGAATGAAATACGCGATATGGCCGCTATGGTTTTTTTAATGTATCAAAGATTAAGAAATTCGCTGCAAAATCTTAATGTTGAATCAACCGACGCGCTTGTCGCCGATCTACGGAGTAAAGAAGATTACGCGGATCAAATGCGCGAAGCCTTGACAAGTTACCTGATGGAATGTACGCGCAGGCAGTTAAGCCGCCGCTCAGAATATAATGTGTCGCTGCTGATGCGTATAATAGCGGATTTAGAAGATATGACGGATAATTGCTACAGCGTAAGTCTTTTGCTTGAGCGCAGCGTTCGCAAAAATCAGATATTCAAGCATAAGGAGATGGAGGCTCTTGACCCGTATATGGGGCTGGTCGAAGAATTTCTTACATTTGTCAAAGATCATTTAGGCGGAAAATTGAACGGGGAACAGAGTCTTTACGCCAAAGAAATTGAAGAAAATATCGATATGTCGCGCAATAAACTCCGCAAACTTGGACGTAAACGTATCGAGGAAGGCGCCGATGTAAAGACGGAATTGCTGTTTATTGATTTAGTGCGGCGTATCGAAAAACTTGGTGATTACTGCTATAGTATTTCAAACTCAATGGCGCACATGAATTAACTTTTTTCTATCAAAGTTAAGTTTTGCTTGGTAGACGCTTCAACAATAGAGTTGTTCGGAAACTTCAGTTTCCGAACAAATTCCAATTAAAAACTGCAAAATGCTACGCATTTTGCGAGACTTGTAACTAACCGGGTTGTTGAACAAGTCCAATGAATGTGTGGACTGATTAAGTAAGGCGGAGGGTATTATGTATCAATTAGACAAAGAAGAACAGCGGACATTAGATAATATAATGAACACGCCTTATATGCAAAAAGCCATAGAGCTTATTGAAAAATTTATTCGCGAGTGTGGTTACGAAGCGAAAATTGCGAATAAAAAAGTATTCGATGAAATATTTCGCATTTTGAACGAGGCCAAAATCAGCGTTGACGCATATCTTTCAAAGCGAAAAGCGCATAACGAAATAGAAGATGAAAAACAGGCGTTAAAATCTATCGCGGGGAATTCTTTTTCTCAATCAATTCTCTACATTTTTCTTAAAAATAAAATAATTGGGAATATTCATCCTGATATTTTTATTACAAGTAAAAAATCAAAAGTTCCATCGTTTGACGAAATTTCTATTATCAATGTCGATGGTGAAACACAAAAACCGGATTGTGATTTAGTAATTTATTCGTTGGACAGTAAAAAATCTCTTAAAAAATGTATGATTATTTCTCTAAAAACGTCACTGCGCGAACGCGCCGGTCAAACTTATAAATGGAAACTGTTAATGGAAATAGCCATGTCAAATAATCCATTAAAAGAAAAATACAATATTTCTTACAACCCAAAAGAGATGCCGTTAGTGTGCTTTGCTACGGTGAATTTTTATAATGAAATTAACAATCCACAGCACAGGGGAATGTTTAAATTTTTTGACCAGTCATTTATCGCCAAAAATATTGACGCGGATTTTATTTCAAGAATGTCCAGCTTGCCTGATTTTGCTAATGAGGTATTATGATGAAATATCAAATTGTTAGAAATACAAAATATGATTACACTGGGCAGTCTTACGCTTCGCTTTACCCAAATTTACATAAATACCCCGCGACAATGCTGCCGCAAATCGGTGTTGATGTCTTAAAGGAATTTAATGCGGAAAAAGGGAGGCTGCTTGACCCCTACTGCGGTTCCGGTTCATCTTTCGCAAGCGGCTTAGAATACGGACTGACAGAAATGTATGGGTTTGATATTAACCCTTTAGCCGTACTGATTTCAAAATCAAGGTTTACCAAAATTGATTTGAATAAACTTAAGCAGGCGTACAGGGATTTTAGAAGCAATCTTTTTGAATTCTTGAAAGACGAAGACAATATAGAAACATTGTCGCGCCCATATATAACAAATATTGAATACTGGTTCTCAAAAGATGTTATTAATGCTTTAACAATTATTAAGTATTTTATTGATGAAATAAAAAATACAAATATTAAGAATTTCTTTTTGATCCCATTTTCTGAAACTGTGCGAGAATGTTCTTATACAAGGAATAATGAATTTAAATTATTTCGTATGAAGCAGGATGATTTATTAAATTTTAATCCAGATGCCGTTAGCTTTTATCTTAAGAAATGGAACGATATATTTTCACTTTATTCGAATTTTTATTTTCCAAAACTGAAAGACGATTTGAAAGTGGACATTCAGTATTCGAATTTCCAGACGCGGGACGAATATTTTGACATTGTTTTAACCAGTCCACCGTATGGAGACAGCAGAACAACCGTAGCTTATGGACAATTTTCGGCATTGTCTAATGAATGGCTGGGAATAGATTATGCGCGGAAAATTGACGGGATGTTAATGGGGGGGATAAAATCCACTCAAAATATTAGTAATGGAATAATTGGCGATTATATATCGCAAATTGATAAAATTGATAAAAAAAGAGCGCAGGATGTTTCGGCGTTTTATAATGACTTAGAGAATTCTATTGTAAAAACGGCAAACAGCGTCCGCAAAGGCGGGAAATCAATTTATATAGTCGGAAATAGAACGGTAAAAAATGTCCAACTACCAACAGATCAATTTATTGCAGAAAAATTTGAGAAAAATAATTTTAGACATTTAATTACTTATAAAAGAGCTTTGAGCAACAAAGCAATGCCGAGTAGAAATTCACCAACAAATGAAGCGGGGAAAACTGTAAATACAATGTTATTTGAATATATTGTTGTATGCGAAAAAATATAATAGCGCCGTTGAAAAGAACTTCAATTTATGACTATAAATTGAAATCACAGAAAAATTTTTGTATGATTATTAGAATAATGTGCGGCAGAGTGCGGCTGAGAGCATTAAATGAAATGAAGGAAATGAGCTGAATGGCAACTTTATATACGGAATCTGATGAGCGTTATGGATATGATTTTGTTGGCAAAGAGTTTTTGCCGAAAAACTGTGATGAATACTATTTGCGTGATATGCGGCTTAACGCGCTGTATGCGTCAAAGGGCGGGCGCAAACCGGAACAATTTCGTCATCTTAGCCCGGAAGAAATCTCAGGTTTGATACAAAACAGAAATATATCCACGCATTGGGACGATGTTTTTGTAACAAACCGCTTTAATCCCGCGTATATAAAGGACAATTTTTTTGCGGGCCGTGTGCGTATAGGCGCGTGTACCGGAGGGCTTTTGCGCTATCATGATTATGTTGTGCCCGCCGGAATCACAAAAAGCAGAATTATATCGTGCGATATAGGCGATAACTGCGCGATTCATGACTGCGCGTACATCTCGCATTATATAATAGGAGACGGCGTAATTCTTTCTTCTGTAAATGAGCTGGATACAACGAATCATTCCAAATTCGGCGAGGGTGTAATAAAAGACGGCGAGGATGAGGCGCTGCGTGTCTGGATAGAGCCTGTAAACGAAAATGGCGGACGCGGGGTGCTGCCTTTTGCCGGAATGATATGCGCCGACGCATATTTGTGGGCAACAAACCGCGACGACACGGAATTGATGCATATATTTAAAAACATTACACAGAATTCCGTTGACAACAGGCGCGGCTATTACGGTGAAATCGGTCATGGCGTAATAATCAAGCATAGTAAAACATTGAAAGATCTGCGCATAGGAGACGGCGCTTATATAAAAGGCGCTAACAAATTAAAAAACCTGACAATAAAATCCGATGAAAAAGAGCCTACGCAGATAGGCGAAGGTGTGGAACTGGTAAACGGCATAATCGGTTATGGCTGCCATATTTTTTATGGCAGCAAAGCGGTTCGTTTTGTGCTTGGCAATAACTGCGGATTAAAGTACGGGGCGCGTCTTATTCATTCGATACTCGGGGATAATTCAACGGTATCATGCTGCGAAGTGTTGAACAATCTTGTATTTCCGGCTCACGAACAGCATCACAATAATTCATTTTTGATAGCGTCAATGATAATGGGTCAGTCGAACATGGCTGCCGGCGCAACCATCGGGTCAAACCACAACAGCCGGGGAAACGATGGCGAAATCATAGCGGGACGCGGTTTTTGGCCGGGGCTTTCCAGTTCCTTAAAACACAATTCGCGTTTTGCCGGCTTTACAATAATTACAAAAGGCAATTATCCGTTTGAGTTAAATATCCCGCTGCCTTTCTGTATGCTCAGCAACAACAGTGAAAATACGCGGCGCCTACTCATGCCCGCTTACTGGTGGATGCACAATTTGTACGCGCTTGAGCGGAACAGTTGGAAGGCGCGCGCGCGCGATAAACGTTCTTTTATTGAACAGCATTTTGAAACGGACTATCTTGCTCCCGATACAGCCGCTGAAATAATATACGCGCTCGAATGGCTTAAAAACGCGCTCGTCAATATTGATGAGCGCGGCTCTATTTCCGTGCCGGAAAGAGTTTTTGAACGTTCCAATCTGCCGGTCATTGTGGTTAAGGCGCGCCAGTCCATGGCCGCTTACCGTGATATGCTTGTTTACTACGCGGTAAAAACCCTTGTCAATTATTTTTCTGAAACGAGTTATGATTTTGAAAGTTTTAACGCCGCGCATCCGCAAAATGTTTCTTTTGAGTGGGAGAGTCTTGGCGGGCAGTTTGTTCCGCGTGATAAGGCGGACGCGCTTCGCGGAGCAATCCGAAACGGCGCTCTTTCCTCGTGGGATATGATACACAAAGAGTATGCGCGTCTTTTATCCGAATATCCGCTGGACAGGGCGCGGAACGCTCTGCAAGTTTTGCGCTTCCTTCACGGCGGCGGCGCGTTTACTAGGCCGTTTACAAGGCAAGACTGGGGGGGACTCCTTGACGAGGCGGCGCGTATCCGCCGTTATATTGACGATCAGGTTTACATAACAAAAAACAAAGACTATATTGATCCGTTCCGCGCCATAACATACAAAAGAGAGGCCGAACGCGACGCCGTACTTGGCAAAATGGACGACAATCCCCTGCTGTCCCATATCAGGAGTGAGAGCGCCTTGTTCTTTGAACGCCTTGATGCGGCGCGGCGGGCCGCGCATTCGTGAAAATTAGCGTCCATTCGCGGCCTAGCGTTTGTACACGATTGTAACAGTGGATGAATTTGTTCCAAACATAAAGAATTTGGTGGTGATCTAGAAAGTATGATGAAAAGCGGAAAGGCAAAGAGGACAAAAGGCGATACTATAAATAATGCAAATAACTATAGACATCAATTGTCCCCGTTGCCATAGCCCTAACATTACTAAAAACGGGAAAAAAATCAAGGGCAAAC
>JAISCO010000092.1 GCA_031265535.1 Spirochaetaceae bacterium
TCCCCGCCCGCTCCGTATTCAAAGGCAAAATGCTATCGCTTTGACGGGGATGCCATCGACCCGGATTTCAAAACTCTCCGCGTTCCGATGGACAAGGCGTGGTATTCGCTTGCGGCGCGTCCCGGATTTCTCCGGCTGCGAGGCGGACAGTCGCCGGTTTCCCGGTTTCAGCAAACCCTGCTTGCCCGGCGGCAGACCGATTTTTCATTCAGCGCCGAGACTTATCTGGAATTCGAGCCTGCAAACTTTCAGGAGTTCGCCGGTTTGTGCTGGCGTTACGATGAGAATAACCAGTACCTGCTGGCCGTCTCCCATGACGAGCAGAAAGGCCGGGCGCTGTCTGTTCACACGATGATCGGCGGCGTGTATGCCAAAACGGAAGACACGGCGATAAACAGCGGCGGCAAGGGCGTCTGGCTGGGGCTTACGGTACGGGAACATACCGGCCGGTTCCGCTATTCTCTGGACGGCAAGACATGGGTTTCACTGCGTCCGGAACTGGATGCCGCCGTCCTTTCCGACGAGTATTTTCACGAAGGTTTTACCGGCGCGTTTACCGGCATATTCTGCGTTGATACCGCCCGTTACGCGGCCACCGCTGATTTTGCCTATTTTACTTATACGCCGGAAATGAAACATGAATGAGCGGGGCAAGCGCGAATGGGTGCGGTGCGGTACCTTAAGCGTTGGGCTCAACTTTTTTGAGCTTCCAACTTCATTGATCCGATGAGAGGCTCGATCAGGTAAGGAATTTGTTCCCTCATTGCTAATTGTTAATTGCTCTTCTTCCTTCTTCCTTTTTACCTCTTCCTTCTTCCTTAATCAGACTTAATTTATCCTTAACTTACATTAAAAAAAAACCGATAAAAGACTGAAACGGTTTAAAATATCATATATTTTCGCGGAAACGGCCATTTACAGTGAACTAACCGGCAAAATCATTCATTTTGCCGGTTTCAGCAGGGGCTTGCGCTAAAATTGAAGTTCCCGGGCAGTGGAAGCGAACGTAAATGATATGCGGGCCCGTATCAAAAGTCTCTTGAATATAGTTTGACAAAGCTTATTTAAATCAATATACTGGATTAAACTTATGAATCTATTATTATACAATATGAGGATAGGAGAAACCGTATGAAAACAGGCAGTTCAAAAGTATTTTGCCTTGTTCTTTTTGTAAGTTTGTTGACCGCGCCGGCGTTTAGCGACAGCGAAACCATCGCGTACGAGTCAATAATTCTTGATAATTTTGATGGCTCGCCATACACAATTGATGGCGAGGATTACAATTACACATGGAAAGCGGATGGCAGTAAATTTTCTACAAAAACCGACAGCCAGACATTCCCAATAATAAGTCCGGTGCCAACGGCGCCGCAAGCTCTGCTAAGGCAAAAGCCTGATATAAAGAGTCTTGGAATTCAAGGCGCTTTTGACAGGCATGGGTACAACTGGATAGATATTTATCCCACCTCTTCAGAAGGCGAAGGGCAGCCTGTGGAAATACCTTTGAATGGGCGCACACGGGTGATCGACCTTTGGGTGTGGGGATCTAACCTCAACTATAGCCTGAATGCCTATATTAGGGACAATCAGGGGATAGTTCACGAAATACCGCTGGGAAATCTAAAATATAACGGATGGAAGAATCTGCGCGCCAATGTACCCGCGGGTATCCCTATGGTTTCAAATGTCATGCCGCGCTCAACCCATGTTACGACTTTCGTTAAATTCCGGCTTTTAACGAATCCGCAGGAACGCACCTATGTAGACCTCAAACGGGATGCGGCCGGCAAAATAACTCAAATAGTACCATTCTACCTTTATATTTCTCAACTAAAAGTATTGGCCGACATTTATGAAACTGTTTATGATGGTGACGAATTAGCATATCCAAAGAATACTGAGGCGCTATGGAACAACGTCGGCGCCGCTAATAACAACAACTAAAGGGAGGTTTAGATGAAACGTATTATATTGACGAGTTTGACTATTTTTTGCGCAGCCGTGTTGTTTGGACAAGAGACCCCGGAAGTTGGCACGCCGGGAGCTGCCGATATGGAAGACGGCTTACCGCGGCAGTCGCTTTCCGAGGTTTCGATTGACAAGTTTGAAATGGAAGGTTTTTGGCATTCTAATATTTCTTCCGATACAGGTTTTTCCGTTAGCAGACTTTTTGACGGCGGCCCGCAAAACAAGCCCGCCATTGAAGGTGAGGCGGATATGAATATATCCGACTCGAAAGTACTGGGTACACGAGTAGATTTTCTAAGGCGCGGCTATACCAGCCTGTATGTTACGGCGGATCGTCCTATACCCGTAGAAGGGATAGTCAAAACTGTGTCTGTGTGGGTCGTCGGGCGTAATTATAACCACAGGCTTAACCTTCTAATACAGGATTTTTATGGACGGAATTTCGAAGTCTATATGGGAAGATTGAATTTTCAGGGCTGGAAAAAACTTACCGCCCCTATACCGCCGCAGCAGGAAGTAGGGATGAACGGAATAGTTCAGCAGAATTATCATTACAGCAATATCTCCGGATTAAAGGTTATCGGTTTTAGAATCGACTGCGATCCTATGGAGGCTTACGGCGCTTACTATGTTTACTTTGATGATCTTCGCGCCATGACCGACCTGTTTACAGAAAATATGCGCGAAGCTGACGATCCTATCGACGATTGGTAGACCGCGTTTGGCATATCTAACCGGATTTCACGCTATCGAGGAGCGGATTAAAGCGAACCCTGTAGATTGTGTTCTGCTTGTCGCAAACGCCGGTCCAAGAGCGCGTGAAATTGCCGCCTTAGCGGCGGAATGTGGTGTACGTGTTTTGCGTACCGGTACAAGCGATTTAGACCGCGTTTCGTCAGATCACCGCGGGCTTGCGCTTGAAATAAACGATGACAAGCAATCCCCCACTTTTACTTCATTCCTGGAGTCTCTCGGTGATAAAAAAGATATACTGGCGGTGATGCTGGATGAAATAACCGATCCGCATAATTTCGGCGCCATCCTGCGTTCCTGCGACCAGTTCAACGCGAATATCGTAATCACGCGGGACAGGCGTAACGCTAAACATGCCGGTATTATAGCAAAAACATCGGCGGGCGCGTCTGCGTGGGTTCCGTCCGTATGCGTCCCTAATTTACCACGCGCCGTTGAACAGCTAAAAGAGGCGTCTTTTTGGATACATGGCGCGGACATGAAAGGCGGCCCTGTCTACAAAAGCGACCTGCGCGGGCGCGTATGCGTTATCCTTGGCGGGGAAGGCGCGGGGCTTAGCCGTCTTCTCCGCGAAAAATGCGATTCACTTATAGCCATACCTTCTTTGGGACGCATTGACAGCCTTAATGTCTCTGTCGCGGCAGGTATCATACTGTATGAAGTCATACGACAGCGTGAAAAGAAGCCGGCTCAATTATAAAACAAACAAATCCCATGAACTTTTTTCGCGCCCGCGTCTTTTAATGTCCGGGCGCAGACATTCATTGTAGAACCGGTTGTAAAAACATCGTCAAATATAATTACTTCTTCGGGTGGGTTTTTTACGCAAAGTATCCGCCCCTGCAAGTTCGTTAAACGTTCAGATTTTCCAAGCGCCTTTTGCGTTTTTGAGGCAAGCCGTTTCAGACAGCGCAGTACCGGAAGCCGCATCTGTTTTTCGAGTATTTGGGCGATATGTTCTATCTGATCCCAGCCGGCGGTTTTAATTTTGCCCGTTCGCGGCGGCACAGGGATCCATGACGCTGTAAAACGGCTCATACTGGAAAATAATTTTTCGGAAAAGAAATGGGCAAGGGCGCGATGTTTGCCGAATTTATACGCCTTTAACAGCGTTTGCGTTTTGCCTATGTACGGGTATAACAGAATCATGCTGTCGTAAGCGGGAGCAGCCTCAGCTTGCGTGCTTTTACGACAATTCATACAAATATCCGCCTCGGAAATGAGCGGACGTCCGCAGACAACGCAACGCTGTTCCTGACTTAGAGGGAAACTACCGGCACAGTCGCCGCATAGCCCAAACCACGCCTCAGTCTCGTGAATAAGCGTTTGTCCGCATGAGGCGCAGCCTGTCGGGAATAAATATTCCCGCAGCAAGCATAATTTTCGCTCAAATTTTGCAGTTTTCATGCATATATTTTGCGCCTATAATGTATTTTGATTCAGTTTTTTACAAAATTTATGATGTGTGTAACGAAAAAAAATTATTCGCGAGAGGGTCATCCGGCTCAATATCAAGCACTTTGCGAAATAAGACCTTCGCATCCGCTTCATGCCCTGTTCTTAACGCCAAAATTGCCAAATTTGAGATTATTTTAATGTTTTCGCTATCGCGGGATAAGGCCGTTTCCAGTTCGCGCCGCGCGGTATCGTAATCTCCAGCCTCCATCAGGCAAATTGCAAGCTCGTTATACGTGTCCGCATAAACGCCTCCTGTTTCAATAGCCTTGCGAAAACAGGCGGCGCCTTCCTTCCAGCGTTTAAGTTTACGAAGCGCCCAGCCAAGCATAAACCAGCCGTTCCATGAATCGGGGTGCAGTTCCAAAAATTTGCGTAGCTTCTCCATGCCGGACTGTTCGTTACCGGCGCTGATAAGGCGGTATGCTTCCTGATAGTTGGATTCCTCCCGCACATCTGTTTCTTCAAAAAACATGGACTTGAGCGCCAAAACTTCTGGGGATGCCGGAAAAAGTCCGTCAAGCGCGGCTATGATCTCGTGAGCCATGCTGTAAGAACCTTTTTGCAGATGAATTATCGCGGCGTTTTTAAATTCCGCCAGTATGTTTGGCTTAAAGGCAAGCACAAAACCGCGATAATAATTAGAAATCTTGTTACCGGTTTGACCTAACGCGGTGTTGTGGCATATTACGCGAATCATGCCGGAAACTATCATTTCTATAGTAAGATCTTCTATAGCTGCAAAATCCGGCTTTCCATTTTCTTTATTGCCGGGAAGCTCAACCGGTATCGGTATAGACGGGTCAATCGAAAAACCTTCGATATTGATTTTTGACTTTAGATTTTCAGGCGCGGGTAAAAAAACTATTCCGGGAATGTCCGGCGCCGCTTTGTTGAAATATAGGGTATCATCGCAAGGAGCCATTTAAGTCTATTTACCATCAACGTCCGGATATGCCGCAATGTTATCCGCTAAAACAGTATCTGCCGCAATGGTGTCCGCCACATCAATATCTGGGGCTACAATATCCGCCGCAACAGTATATTCCGCAACGGTGTCTGCCGTGCCGGTCTGCTGGTTTTTTGGGGAAGGCATTCTGGTTTTACCAAGATAATCGCTTAAGCGGACTTTATAGGTCATAGGGACCGGCTCGTTATAAGCCATAGTTACGGTAACCATATCACTCCTGTCCGCTACATTTTCCACATTTACAAATCGCCCATCAATAGTGAAACTTTCAATGGGATCATCAAAATCGAATTTTATACAGGCTTGTTTGTCAGCCAAAAATTTGGAAATCCCGAGCATGACAAAACGCACACCGCTAAATGAAATATCCCGCAATATACAGCGCCGGGGCACTCCTTCTATCGTAATGCCGATATTCTTTGCCAAACTCAGCTTTCGCAGGCTTTCCGGCGTTATGCTTATATATTCATTTTTTCGTCTGGACGAAACTATGTTTGCTTCCAGAATTTTGCCCACAATACCTATTAGATCATCCGGAGGTCTATGCGAAAATTGCAGCGTAAACATAAGCATATCCGTTGACCCGTTGTACTTAGTAAAACCCATTACACGGGCAGCGACCAAGAAAGCTACCTGTTCACCGCTTGACGGCGTTTTGAACGTAAATTTTATGTTTACCAAATTATTCGCTTCTTTTAGCTTTTTTATGATGTCTGATTTATCGCTGGAAACAATCTTCGCTTCTTCGAAAGTAGTCGAATAGACAAAGCACGGAAAAAAATCCGAGCCGCACTTTAGGATAGTTTGCTTGGGCTGTAATCCGGTTACTTGAATAATTTCTTTATTGAAAGTTACCGGAATACTCTTAAATTCATTGTAATAATCTTGTATTTTTTTTTGTGTTAAAGTCCCCATACTATTGTATAACATACTTAAATTTCTTAAATAAGTAAAGAACGGGTGCAACTTCTTTTTCGGGGCATTTAGGCAGCCATGATAAAGTCCCGAACCGAAGCGCCCCATATCCCGCTCTCTTCTTTAGCCTTAAGAGTTAGCATCTCTTGGGCATTAGCCT
>JAISCO010000215.1 GCA_031265535.1 Spirochaetaceae bacterium
CCTCAAGTTCAGAGTTCAACACCGCCTTGTACTTTGCGTATATATTTTCCATTTTATTGTCCTTTTTTAACTATCGGCATTTAAGAAAAGGGCTTTAAAGGAACAGTTAGCAATTAACAATGAGGAATGAGGAATGAACAATTAACAATTAAGAAGGAAAAAGTAACAGGTAACAGGTGTCGCTGATGATGAAATAGGGTATACTACATCATGAGCCGCAAGACGGCGGAGTGAATAGTGAAAGAGGCCGCCTTAGATAAGGCATGGACGATTAAGCAGTGGAAGGGCGACCTTCGATAGGGTGATAGCGAGCGGTTTTGAGTGAGGAGTGAAGAGGCGGCTTTCAATAGGGTATGGCGGTTGTGGTTGAAATGAGCAATGAACAATTAGCAGTGAGGAAAAAAGTTAGCGTATCCAGAGAAAGCGGACGGAGGCGGAACGGTTCACGGCATCCAACTCGTGATGGTCGGCGGTAACAAGGGCGCTGCCGGTACAAAAGGCGGTCGCCAGTGCGAGAGAATCGGCAAGAGACACTTTGTAGTCCGTCTTGAAGCGGGCGGCCTCGCGGAAAATGGGGAGCGAAATAGTATCAATGATCTGTATAGGGGAAGAGTACAAAACCGACTTGATAAACGTGTCGGCGGCGGCGATTCCTTTCTGCTGGACCAGTTTGTAGGAGACTTCGAGGAGGTTGACAATATTGACGCAGACTCCAGCCCCGCCTGTTCAAGTAGTTCCCACACCGCGTCCGCGCCGTTTTCTTTGTTGATAAGAGCGAGCAGGGCGCAGGCATCAAGGACGTATCTCATCATCCGAGCCGTTCGCTTTCTGCGGCCTCGCGCTCTTCTATCATGTCTTCCAGAGCCTTTTCGCGGCGTTTTTCGGCAAGGAAACGATCAAGTTCGTGTCCGTCGCTTTCAAACAGGCCGTACAGGGGGCGTACTTGTTCGCCCGGCTTCAGGGGAAAGGCTTCTCTCCAGTCCGCGTTGGGGTTTGCCTCAAGGCGCAAAAAGGAGCCGGGGGTAAAGGCTTTCTTTTTCATCAGTGTCATCATAAGGGTATAGTAACACAAAAAGATAAATGAAAAAAGATAACGCCCCGCCCCGCCATTTGCCATGGAGGCACATGCGCTCCGCGCTAGCATACCGGAAGCGAGGTTTCAGCCTCTGCCTTCAGGTTTGAAAAAAGCGCTTTGCATACGCGACATTCTTACTTCTTACTTCTTCCTTTTTACTTTAATATTACTCTGGATGATAGAACTGAGGAGTATATATAAAACATTTTTGTCTAATGGGGCGCGGGCGCTGGAAGGTGCGGACTTTGATCTGCGGCAAGGCGAGATTCACGCGGTTTTTGGCGAAAATGGGGCCGGGAAATCAACGTTGATGCATATTTTGGCCGGTTTTGAACAGCCGGACAGCGGGAAAATCATCGTTGACGGTAAAAACAGGCGTTTTCTTTTGCCGGCGGACGCTATTTCACTGGGAATAAGCATGGTACGCCAGCGCCCTGAACTTTGCCGCGGGATGCGTGTCTGGGAAGCCTGTGTACTGGGCGCTGAGGCGCGGCGCGGCCCGTTTTTCAGCAAACGCGCGTCCCGCGATACGGTAAGCCGGCTTTCCCGCGAATGGGGCTTTGAGCTGCCGGTAGACGCCCAGTCAGACAGCCTGGACGCCGCCGGACGGCAAAAGGCCGCGGTTTTAGCGGCGCTGTTAAGAGGCGCACGTGTTATCATATTCGATGAGCCCACAGCCGTGCTTAATCAAACTGAAAGTGAAAAAATTTTCGCTCTTGTAAAGCGGCTTGCGGCGGCGGGTATTTCTGTCGTTATTATCTCGCATAAGCTGGACGAGACGCTGGCGCTTTCTCAACGAGTGAGCGTTTTTCGTAAAGGGATACGCGCCGCCGTTCTTGACAAACATGAATTCAACGTTCAAAAAATAATAGCTCTGATGTTTGGACAGGATGCCGCCGCGGCTTCCGTTACGACTGCGGCCGGCGGCGCGGATATTGGCGGTATGGGAATGTCCGGCGAGGTCTCCGAAAAACAGGATTGCGCCGCCCAAGACATAGCGCTGACAGCCGAAGAACTGTCTATGACGCGCTCTCTGTATCCGGCGCTTCGCTCGCTCAACATGGAACTGAGCGGCGGTATAATTTACGGTCTTGCCGGAGTGCGGGAAAGCGGCACGGAAGCTCTGTTACTTACGCTTGCCGGTTTTTTGAAGCCAAACGCGGGACGTATAATGGTGGGCAACAGGCTGATTTTTAATGGTGAAGGTAAAAATGACAGAGACAAAAATGCCCCTGCCGTAAACGGCGCGACTAGTTTTCGCAAAGCCGGCGGCGTTTATTTGGGAATGAACAGCGGCCCCGCAATCATGGTCTATGACAAGGAACTTTCTATCCATGATAACATGGCTATACACGCGCACCGGCGCTTCCCCCACCCAAACCGCCTGCTTGCCGGAATGGGGCTGCTCGACAGCGGGCGGCTGCGGGAATGGACGCGCGCTCTGATGCTGAAAGCCGGCATAAGCGGCCCGCCTTCGGCAAAGGCGGGCAGTCTGTCCGGCGGTATGCTGCAACGCCTGTTGACGGCGCGTGAATTGTCCGAAAACGCCGTTGTTATATTGATGTCAGAACCGGGCTGGGGGCTGGACGTACAGCGCCGGAGGGAATTGTACCTAATGTTAGAAAACGAAAGTAAAGCGGGAAAAGCTGTGATGCTGTTTTTGTCCGACCTGAACGACCTATTGGAAGTTTCCGGCGAGATTTTTGTCATGAGCAACGGCGGAATTTCACTTAATTTGAAGGGCGGTATACTGCGCCGCATTGGAATTACAGCCGCCAAAGCCAAAATCAACGCGGCCATGTGCGGCGCGGCTGTATGACAGCTTTTCATTTTTTTGCTGTTCCGCTGACATCCATTTGGCTTGCGGGAAACACGCTTGATTATATGGCGCTGCTGCTCTGCGCGTCTCTTGGCTCGGCGTTTGCATTCAGATGCGGACTGTTCAACCTGGGGCTTGAGGGGCAGATATACGTTGGGGGGCTTGCCGCGGCCTGCGTTCTGTTATTTATGCCGCCGTCATGCCCGCCGTTTGTTTTGCTCAGCGCGGCCGCTGCAGCCGCCTGTCTTACCGGCGCTCTTGCGGGGATTTTTTGCGCGTTTTTGAAAAATACATCCGGCGCGGACGTGCTTATCACAAGTTTTCTGCTTTCCGCCTCGCTTACGCCTGTCGCCGACTATCTTATCGCCGGGCCGCTGCGCGATACCAGCGGGAATTTGCTGGCCACGGCGCATTTTAGCGCCGCACTGCCGCATATACTTCCGCCTTCAAATTTGTCGCTGTCTCTGATTTTTGCCCTCTGTTTATGCTTTGCGGCGCATACATTTATCAGCAAGACGGGCGCGGGTTACCGGTTTCGTATTGCCGGCGGCAGTCCCGCCTTTGCCCGCTACGGGGGCATAGACGCGGACGTGTACACTGCGCCGGCCATGGGACTGTCGGGCGGACTTGGCGGACTGTGCGGATTTTTTGCCGTTGCCGGAACTTATGGACTGTGCTATCAGGGCTTTAGCGGCGGACTCGGCTGGGCGGGTATAGCGGTCGCCCTCATAGCGCGGAACCGCTTCCTTGCGCTAATACCGGCGGCCTTGTTTTACGCGGCGCTAAAGTCCGGCATTGATCAAATATTGCTTTCTTCCATGATGAGCCTTAACGCGGCCTACATAATTCAGGCCGTCATTCTGATAATCGCCGCCGTCAAATTTAAGCAAACAGCCGGATAAAAATCAAATAAAAAGGAAAAGGGAAAAAGTAAAAAGGAGCAATTATCAATTAACAGTGAGCAATTAGGAATGAAGAGGGGGCAGTTAGCGATGAGCAATTAACAGTTAGCAGTGAGCAGTGAGCAGTGAAGAAGAGGGAAGGGGGGGAAGTCTCCCCCTCGCTACAGACCTGCGGTCTTCCGCTGCCCCCTCTGCGGGGGCAAAATATTTTAGGTTTTGGAGTAGTCCCGGAACAGGATATTTAGGAGTGGACGCCCCCGCAACGCCCCCGTTTCTCGCCGCGTCCGCTCGTCCCTTGCGGGGCGGCGCCCCTACGATCCCTCACGCGGCTCAATACGCAGAGCGTGTTGAGCTTGGGAAGAAAGCGGAGCAAGCTCCTAATAGCTTGGACAAAACTTGAAATTTGGCTTGAAAAACATGAGGAAATGAGGCAAAAACATGAGTTTTAACATTTTATATGCCGCCGCGCCGGTATTGATAGCCGCATTGGGCGCTTTATTGACAGAGTATGCGGGTTTTTTACTGATTGGCTTAGAAGGATTTATGACTCTGGGCGCTTTTGGCTGCTTTGCGTTGACTGTTTTGACCGGATCCGCGTCGGCGGGAACATTGATCACCGTGATCCTATGCGCCCTTATAGGTTTTTTACTCGCCTATTTTGTTAAAAAGAGCGGCGCGGACCCATTCATTGCCGGAATCGCGCTGAATCTTGCCGCCGAAGGTCTATGCGGCGTTCTTTCTTTGCATGTTTTTGGGACAGGCGGCGTTTTAAGAAACGCCGCCTTTACCGCTCCGCCGTTGATTAACCTTCCCCTGCTTGAAAAAATACCCGTTCTGGGCGCATTGATTTCGCCGCAGCCGCCGTTTGTTTACATCGCGATTATCTGCCTTGTCGTTGAGGCGCTTTTCTTAAAAACAACGGTGTGGGGAAGCCGCTTAAAAGCCGTTGGACTCTCCGGCGCCGGATTTACCGCCGCTCTGGAACGCGGGCTTCACCCGTGGCGCTGCCGCGAATTATCGTGGGCGGCGGCGGCTTTTCTTGCCGCGCTCGCCGGCTGCGCGCTAAGTTTCAGGGTAGGAGTTTACGCACCGGGCGGCGCCGGCGGACGCGCGTGGATAGCGCTGGCCGCCGTTTATCTTGGATTCCGTAATGTGTGGGGCATATTAGCCGCGAGTCTTGTTTTTGCTTTTGCCGAAAACCTTTCTTTCGGGGCGCAAGGCTTATTCAAAGGTTCAGCCGCCGTACTGTCCGGTCTCCCGTCCGCGCTTGCGCTGCTGCTATACGCGCTTACAAGCCGCTTAAAAAAGCGCGGCAAGTTCTCGAACCGGTAAATTATTCCGCGCTAATTTATTATAATTGATTAAACCACCGGCTATGCCAATGAGACTTGAAAAGGCTATGCCGCATTTTGCGTGATTCGAACAATGAAATAATATAATGTACTCCTGAGGAAGCCCCTGGGAAGGCAAAACAGGAGTACATATAAAAGAATGGCAAAGTTTAGCACACACCAAGCGGGAATGTAAGTACCCTGTGGTAATCGTCCCAAAGTACCGAAAGAAGGCGCTATACGGGAAATTGCGAAAGAGGATAGGAGAAATCCTACGGGAACTATGCCGGTATAAAGGCATAGAAATTTTGGAGGCACACGCGATGATATATCACATAATATGTGTATATCGGTGCCGCCCAAATACAGCATAGCGATGACAATTGGGTGTCTAAAAGGGAAAAGCGCGATAAGTATACACAAAGAATTGTCAGGGCGTGAGCCAAAAGGGTTTACAAACAAAAACTTTTGGACAAGAGGTTACTGTGTCAGCACAGTCGGATTGGATGAAAAACAAATCCGGGAGTACATACAGAACCAAAAGAAATTAGAGGCGGGAGAGCACGGGCATCTAAATTTTTAGCCCCCTTAAAGGGGGCTTCCTCAAGCCACCGGCTATACCGGTGGTCTTTGACTCTATATGATAATATCTCTGGGAAGAATTCCAGTCTTCAATTACTATTTCATTATAATCACTGACAGCGTATGATAAATCATACTTTTCATATATTTTTCCAATTATGTACTTGATATAATTTTATAACAAGTTTTTCCCAAATGGCGTATAACGTTCCGGCTGTATATGACATTTTTGCCAGCCCTAAAAATGCGTAGCACTTTTAGGGCTGGCAAAAATGTGGATGTAGTGAGCCGTGGGAGTGGAGCGATTGACCCAGCAAAACCGCAGCCCGAGCCACTGTTAGGCGGCGTCCTCAGCGCAGCGGGGGGCGCGTAAACAGTGTTGCTATGCGAAGGAAGGGCGTACACCATTTTTATCTTTGGCTATTTGACTGTATTATTTCCTGTAACGTTATATTTTCATTTCTGAAACGTATATTGCTTTTTTCATTTCTTAAATGAATTGCATTTTGAGGACAAAGATGTACGCAGCCGTAACAAGACTCACAAACATTTCCAAAAATAATTTTATCTTCTATTTCAATATTTCCAGTTGGACATACTTTACTACAGGTTCCGCATTTATTACAATTCTCGTTGATTATATATTTTTGAGCCGATTTCCCATCTAATGGTTTCGATAATAAAGAGTGAACTAATGCTGTAAATATACGTTCCATAATTGTTATAGCAGGTATACTGTTTTTCTTATTTTTAATATTATCAACAATTTCTTTTAAATGTTTGTCTATATGTTTATTTTCGACTGTATTTAATTGATTGCTCATTTCAAAAATTGGAAGATAATTGTCTACCATTAAAATAGCGTCGGCATAATTTAATCTCCACCCTTTCTTTATAAAATCTTTTGACAAATTATACATACATGGACCATGCATATTTCCATAAGTTCCAACGGCAAAGGTATAAGTAGATTTAAGTTTTATATTTTCAAGGAATTTTTGAACAATTTTTGGCAATCCCAAACTATAAATTGGAAAAATAAAACCAACAATATCATCTTCAAAATTGAATTGTTTGTCTTTCAAAAGTTGTGGAATTGAATATAATTTTCCACCTATTGTTTTTGCCACATATAGGCTATTTCCAGTTGCCGAAAAGTAAAAAACTGTAATAATTTCCTCCTTAAACCAGTTTCAAATACAATTTGAATATATATCTTTAAACCACTTTTTGCAATTTTTAACATATTTATACAAAAACGGTATCAGACATATTTTCTTTTTCATTACTATCAAGAAATAAAAAAGCAAGCACTGTGGATAGGCTTATCGCTTAAGCAAAGTGCTTACTTGTTTCTGACGTGAGCGTGAATGTGTGAAAACTTTAGACTATTTTTTGTATCCGCATTTTGGACACACACCGTTTTCATTTAACAGAATGCCGCATAACGGGCAGCGGTCCTTTTCTTTTTGCGGTTCTTTCCCATATTTTTGGACAGCGCCATTAACGCCGCTTGTGAAGGTGATTTTCGCGATGTTTAACTTGTCTTTCAACAAGTCGTAAACGATCTTAATCATGCCTTCAACGGTCATTGTTTCTTTTGTAACAACCAAACGACATTCCGGATAGGCTGTCGCAAGCTCTGTTTTGAAAGCAGTGCCTTTTTGTTTATTGGTTGGCGCTCCGTTCTTAATGCCCTGTGATTCATAAACGCCAAGAACCGCAGGCAGCAACGGATCATCTTCCCTTAAAATCAGGGCGTGGTCAAAGTTTTGTAAAACTTCCCATGCGGTTTTCTTAATTTCATTGCATGGAAACACCATATTGACGCCGGCGTTAACGGAATCATCAACCTCGATTGTCAGTATCCCCGTATGCCCGTGCAAATACTGGGCCTCGCCTTTGAACCCATAGAACCTATGGGCATACTGCAAGTCCAATGTCGTGAAACTTCTCATACTTTTTCTCCTTTATACATGAGTATGTTTATATGATACCATATATAACCATCTTGTCAAGGCCCCTTTCTTAAATTTTTTAACAAATTTACAACCAAATTTTAGGACTGATGTCGCATAACGTCCCGGAATGATCTAGCCGGCCGGAACCCGGAGCCGCCTACCGGCGACGAGGCGTGAACAGAACGTTATGCGAAATATTGGGCGTACTCCATTACATTCCTCATTAGACTTGTTCGATAACCCCATTAAATACACAGTTCAAAATTAATAATACCGCAGATGAGAGTCATTCTCAGCAAATGTCTTCTGCGGTGATTCCGGTATGGATATGCCGTGATCTTGAAGGTCTTGATCTTTGCGTTAATATGTTCAATGGCCACCCTCCTTCTCGCAAGGCT
>JAISCO010000236.1 GCA_031265535.1 Spirochaetaceae bacterium
GCTTTGCATACGCGGCTGGCAGCATTCCGCATTGTTAATTGCTCATTTTTACTTCTTCCTTTTTACCTTTTACTTCCCAGCGGGTTCTCATGCGCTCCGCGCCGGCATCCCAGAAGCAGCCTTTATTCCGTGCCTTTGGGTCAGAAAACGGCGCTTTGCATACGCGGCTGGCAGCATTCCGCATTGTTAATTGCTCATTTTTACTTCTTCCTTTTTACCTTTTACTTCCCAGCGGGTTTACATGCGCTCCGCGCCGACATACCCAAAGCGGTCGTCACTCCGTGCCGTCAGTCTGAAAACGGCGGTTGGCATACGCGACCGGCAGGCGATGTTTGCTTTGACGTTTGGTTTTTGGCCGCATTTTGCTGCGCAAAACCGGGCTTCCCGCTCCAATTTGCTTAGCTGCGCTTCGCAAATTACGCTTGTGCCGCCTCTTCCATTGCTCATTTTTCCTTTTTACCTCTTTGCGTGAGTCATCCGTGTTGGCGCTGATTTTCGTTTTGAAATCAGAATTACTGATTTCCGACCAACTCTATTGTTGTTTAACGGCGTTTTATATTAAACTTGTGTCATGAGTGTAAATATAATTCGTGACACGATAGAGCTTGCCGTCAGTGTTTCGGCGCATAGCGGTGTCCCGGTTTTATTTTTGGCTAATCCCGGACTCGCGAAATCAACAATAATCAGTAATTGGGCGCTGCGTAACGGTTATCATTTGGAAATGCTGATAGGCTCGCGGTTTACTCAGGAAGAAATTTTAGGGTTTCAGTCCCGTATAGAAAACAAAATTACAAATGAAACTTATCTTGAGCTGCTTGAACCGTACTGGTACCGCAGCATCATTCAATATGAAAAGCAAAATGTGCCTTCTCTATTATTTATTGACGAACTTAGCACAGTTCAGGAAAATGTACAGGGGGCTATGCTGCAGCTTGTTTTTGACAGAACTATAGGACACGGAAAAAAACTTCCGGCCTCAACGCTTATCGTATCCGCGGCAAACTATAAACAAAACATTCCTTTTATTTTTAATATTATGGCTCCGATATTAAATAGATTTTGCATTGTAAATCTGCGCTATGAAGGCATCCGTATTTTTCTTGATGAATTTTTACAGGATGAAAACAGCCGCCTAGACGATATACAAACGTACGCGAATATACAAATAACTGATGAAACAAGATCGCGTCTGCGCGAAGGATTAAAAACAATGTGGATTACCATATTTGAGCAAACTGTGCTTGATGAGCAAAATTCACTGGATATTAACAATCAGGTATACAATAATATATATGAAAATGATACGGGATATGTTTATAATTTTATTACAGGCAGAACGATTTATTATTTATACCGTATAACACTTTCGTTTCTGTCTAAAGGACTTTCTGTAAGCCGGCACGGGCAGCTTATGCTGAATATGGTTTTTGGGCTTGTAGGGCTTGGAACCAATTCGTTCAATACAACTCAGCAGAAATTATATCTTAAAAAACTTGAAACATTATGGATAAAATTTTACTCGGCGTTTGAAACAAAACAGAGGGGCGGCGCGGGCTTTAATCCGGCTGACGCAAGGCTTAATTTTGGCGGCAAAAATGTTTCCGACGCGATAAATGAATGGGTGCTTTACCGTGAGGCATCCATTTTTGAAGATAATACTGATGCGGCGCTTGAAACATTAGTACATCATATTTCTGGCGTATACGGCACAGAAAACGGACAAGTAGAAAATCTTGCGCTGCGTATACAAGAAGACTCTTCCGCATTGTTTGAGTTTACAGAAGATATGCAAAAAATTGACTATCTAATATCGGTTCTGGATACACGTAATACCGGCGATACTTTTTTAAAAACATTGCGTAAAATACATGATGCATACGCCGCGGTCCGCGGGGACGCATTGAATAAAGTTCTGGAAAAATGAATGGACTTGTTCGAAACTTCAGTTTCCGCGCCATTTACTGCTTAAAAGCCGCAAAATGCGCGGCATTTTGCGGCGGCTTGACAGCATCGTAGTGATTTAATTAAGTTAATACTAACCGTGATTTTGCGGCATGAGTCTCTCCGCCGCAAGTGCGCAAACAAGGCAAGCGCGCAAACAAGTTTGCGGCAAAATTTGCGGCAGGGTATTAAACCAGACTTTGCGAATAAAACAGGTGGTTTTGGAGACGGCTTATGGAACATATAATTTATACAAAATATATGAAATGTCAGTATTGCCATAAATGTATCAGCACCTGCCCCGTAAAAGCAATGCGTGTCAAAAATGATCATGCGGAAATAATACAAAAAATGTGCGTGCTGTGCGGAAATTGCGTAAAAAGCTGTCCGGTAGGAGCGCGGCATATACGGTCTGATGTAGAGAATGTAAAAAAACTGATAGAAAAAGGCGGAAGGGTAATAGTTTCGCTGGCGCCTTCCTTTGCATCCGAATTTTACAACATAAAAACAAGCCGGCTTATCGCCGCATTAAAAAAACTTGGATTTTATGCCGTCTCTGAAACCGCTATAGGCGCGGATTTAATTTCGCGTGATATAGCAAGAGATATAAAAAATTCTTTAACCACCGGGCAAAAACTTTTTTTCTCGTCCGCTTGTTCCGCCATTGTACTGTATATAAAACGTTATGCGCCCAGCTTTGTTCCATACTTAAACGACCGGGCATCACCACTTCTAGCTCACGCCCTGCTGCTTAAAAAATTGTATGGCAAAGACACGTCAATAGTTTTTATAGGGCCGTGCGCCGCCAAAAAACGGGAAGCGGATCAAATGAAGGAAATAAACGCCGCGCTTACTTTTGAAGAGATTTACCAATGGTTTGACGAAGAGAATATTATTCCCGAAGAAATAAAAGATGCGGACGATGAAGATTTTATTCCGTTTCGTGCCGCAAAAGGCGCATTATCGCCTGTGGACGGCGGAATGTTTTTCAGCCTGAATAATTATTTGAAAAAAGACGGGATAACAAATGTATCTTTTTTGAATTTTTCCGGCATTAACAATGTCGCGGAATTGTTAAAAGGAAAGATAGACGCTTTGGAGTTTCAGTTTCCATTATTTGTTCAAATGCTTGCCTGCCAAGGCGGATGTATAAGCGGTGACCGCGCGCCTCATGCTTCTAACGCTATTATCCGTACCGAAAAACTTTTATCTTACGCGAGAAACACGGATGACTATTTGAAAGATGAATCGATATTTGAGACCCTAAAATTGACTGGAACGATTACGGCTAAAGAGTTTCCACCGGCTAAATATTCGGGCCATGAAATAAGGGTTGCCCTCGCCTCGATTGAAAAATTCAGCGAAGAAGATCACATAAATTGTTCAATGTGCGGATACGACAATTGTGTATCGTTCGCAAAGGCTTTAATTGATAAACACGCCGAAAAAACAATGTGCGCCGCATATTTGAGGGGTATGGCGCAGCGTAAAGCAAACGCTTTGATAAATACTACGCCAAGCGGAATTGTTATTGTTGATAAAGATTTAAATATTATTGAGTGTAACAGAAATTTTGCGCGTCTTTTAGGAAAAGAAGAGGAGGAATTGTTTGATTTGGCAAATCAGTTCAAAGGAATAAAACTTGGCAAGTTTATTGATTTTACCGATTACTTTGAAGAAGCCCTTGAAGGCAGTACGTCAGACAGCTTTAATCATGATATAAGGGTTGATAAAAAGATTTTACACCTTACAACATACGTCATTGAAAAAGGAGAAGTTGTGGCCGGGACTTTGGACGACATTACCCGTCCCACAAGCCTTAGAAGAAATACTGTTTTACGCGCCCGTAAAATTATCGAAAAAAATGTATTGGCTGTTCAAAAAATAGCATTTTTACTGGGCGAGAATGCGGCGGAAACGGAAGCTATTTTAAATTCGATCATCGAATCTCATACTGTGGAAGAACCTAAAAAATGACTGATTTTTTTTCAAAGCGCAGTGTATTTGTCGAGGTAGACCATTTTAACATTCCTAAAGAAGGACAAATTGCGGCAGGCGATGTGTTTTTGTCTGAAATGGACATAAAAGGCGGAAGATTGACAGCAGTCTTGTCGGACGGGCTTGGCAGCGGCATTAAAGCGAATGTGCTTGCTTCTTTGACCGCAAAGATGATAATAAAATTTGTTTTATTTGATATACCGCCGCGGCGCGCCACAGAACTAATTGTAAATTCACTTCCTGTTTGCAGCGAGCGTTCGCTAAGTTATGCCGCGTTTACATTGATAGATATAGATAAAGATTTTTCTGTAAAAATAATTGAATATGAAAACCCGCCTATTATAATAATACGGGATGGAAACATCGTAGGCCTAAAAAAAGAAAAAATTTTGATAGAGCGAAAGAATAAAAAAACTGGTCCGCAAAATGAAACAGCGTTTATTTCGAGATTTTCCGCGCGCTTTGGCGACAGGATAGTATTTTTTTCGGATGGCGTTACACAATCGGGTATGGGATTTAACGGAAAATATAAAAATGGTTTTGGCATTGCAAATGTAAAAGACTTTGTAAAAAAAACAATCTCTGGCCAGACTGATATAAGCGCGCGCGCGTTGTCGCAGAATGTGGTAGAAAGAGCCTACTTATGCGACAGCGGCTTCGCGCACGATGATATAACTTGCGCGGTAGCGTATTTTAGGCGTCCGCGTGATTTGCTTGTAGTGAGCGGCCCGCCGTACAATCCTGAAAAAGACGCGGAAGTAGCCGCGATATTTACTGATTTTACCGGTAAAAAAATAATTTCCGGTGGAACAACGGCGCAGATTATCGCGCGTGCTTTGAATAAAAAGCTTTCTCCTGCCGCGCAAAATTTACATAATCACGTAAAGAATGGAAATAACAATCCAATTCCGCCGGAGTCGATTATGGATGGAGCGGACTTGGTCTGCGAAGGAATTGTTACGCTGGGCGCGGTATCAGAAATGCTGTTGAATATGAACCGCGACAGAAAAGATGTGTCGGCGGCATCAAAAATGATAGATCTTTTTATAAACAGCGACAGGATTCTATTTATTGCCGGTACACGCATTAACGAATTTCATCAGGATCCAACTATGCCGGTTGAGCTTGAAATAAGGAGAAATGTTATAAAAAAGATAGCATCCGTCCTGGAAGTCAATTACTTAAAGGAAGTTAGTATCCGGTACATTTAATAGACATCTTGCCGGTGTTTAGAATTATCCCCCAAAATGAAAATTGCCAAATCGTATTAAACCAGACGGTATTATAAATTTCCTTACCCGATCGAGCCTTCCTTAGCATAGAGTTTTGCTCTGCCGCGATTTATCGCGCTTTCTTCCCAAGCTCAACGAAGTTGAGCCCAACGCTTAAGATACCGCACCGCCCCCCATTCGCGCTTGCGGTGGGGAGGCTCATCCGCGAAAAATCCCTGAAGGGTCTGAGCCATAGGAGGAAGTCCGGGACGTTCAGGATAGGTAGTCATTCTGAGTTCCCCGCCGCGATTTTGTACTTGATTATTTTTTCCAAAAGGTATATACTGTTTTCAATATTAGAAAACGGCGGATATTTTTCGCCGCGTATTAGCTAGCAGCCTGTTGCACTTGTAGGTTATTGCGTCACTTTGTGCCGCAAAAACCACAATTTATGGGCTGCTTTGGGAGTTTATGATCAAACTTAGGCTATGTTTAGCAACATTCATCGCGGCGCCGGCTCTTTCATCACGCAGCGGAGATGCCCCACGCGCGGAGGGTAAGCCGGCAGCATCTGCCGCGGCCCAAAATAACTGTAAACTGCCCCCCCCCCCCCCTGTTTCTTAACTTTAAAAAAATACTTTTTTATACACAATTTATCTATAAATGATCCGTACGCAATGCGTGCGGCGGACGTTTTATTCGCAAAGTCTGGTTCAATAACCCGCCGTAGAGGCTCATTTCTAACCAAAACACATATACGGCGCTTTCTAAAAGCATCTCTTTTTGAAAACGGCGTATTTTTTTGCGCGTCCGGTAGTTGTGCCTGCCGGACGCGCAAACACCGGAGGAGGAACTTATGATGTAATTTATTAGCATTAAATTTCTATCGTATTAATAGACTTGTTATGCGCCATAAAATCCGAACTATGTGTGTGCCGCCGTCTGCGGCAACGCAAAAGGCGGCGGTTTTATGAGATCAAACGCATAACTAAAAACTTTGAAGCCATAATTAAGGAGAAAAAAATGGCAAAAATTAATGTTATAAAAACGTTTTCCGTTGCGGCGTTTTGCGCCGCGCTGCTTGCCGGCTGCGCGACAAG
>JAISCO010000244.1 GCA_031265535.1 Spirochaetaceae bacterium
AAAAGCGGGCCGGACTTTAGTCCGATTAGACCGCTTTTTCCAAGAGCTTGTTCCATCGCAAACAAAGTTTGCGCACCATGCGCTTTAGCGCATAGTCGATTAGTTTTGGAACAAGCTCACTTGATAGGAGGAGGGCGACAGGAACCGGAACGGCATATTCTCGTTCATTCGCAAAGTCTGGTTTAATACCACACCGCTTGGGAGTTTTGCTCTGCAAAACTCCCAAGCTCAACGAAGTTGAACCCAACGCTTAAACCTCCGCAGGGCTTGCGGCGGGGATTTTTATTCAAATTTTAAATGAAGTGTTATTGTTGTTGCATACCCGGGTTCATATTCGGGATCATCTTTCTTGATAGTGGCTTCTAATGGCATAGTTCCATCTTCTTGTATTATAAAATTCAGCAAAAATTCAAGATGAGTTTCAAATTGCGCTTCTGAATTCCAGTAGTACCTATGTACGATAAATGTTGGAGTGATTTTTATTTCCTGAAATTCGATATTTGAATTATTATCAAAATTCTCTAAAAAAAGCTCATCATTGATATTTATCCCCTTGTCAATTAGCATTTCCTTAATAATACTAATATTTTCAGTATAAAAAGAACGTATAAACTCCCTTCCTTTCTCATTTTCATCAATATCTTTTCTTATAAATAGATTTATGGAAGAAATAGGGAGAGGTTCCGTAATACTAGTCAAGTCTAACGGTTTTGCTTGAGGCCCTGAAAAACATGTAGAAAATAATATCAAACATATAATAACAAAAATTGAAACCGAATAAATCTTTTTCACAATTGACTCCTTACTCACAGGATATTCTTGAAAACTGGAATTTTCAATTGCCTCATTATAATTCATTTAAGAAATTATGGCAATATTTATTTTTCTCAGATTTATTTTTCTCAGAGCACACAAAACAGTGCGGTGCACTGTTTTGCCTGACGTTTTGCCGCCTGCTTTACCCTATAAGGAAGGATAAGTGCGGTGCACTGGATGGAGGCTTTCATTTCCATAGAAAGTCTCTCCTGCCATGCCAACAGCTTTCGCTGTTGGAGTCACTCATGCCTGACGTTTTGCCGCCTGCTTTACCCTATAAGGAAGGACAAGACCGCAGCGGAGCGCAAGCGGAGTGAAGATTTTGGAGCGCTGGGAAGAGGGCAAAAAAGACTTGTCATAGCTCGAAGTTTTTGACCCTTTTGGATAAATGCGCTGCCCCCTTTTTAACTTTTTGATAGTGGAAAACTCGCCGGGAGGGATTTTTTCATTATTTGATCGACAATTTCATTTGGCGTATACAAACCCGTATCGATAATAAGATCGGCAAAAGCATAGTCATCGTTATCGATATTGTATAAACGCAGATAACGCGCGTGGTCGCGCTCGTCACGCTTTTTTGTGAACGCCGCTATATCATCAAAGCTGCCGCCTTCACGCTGTAACAGACGGCGCAGCCTAAGCTCCGTACTCGCCTTCAAATAAACTTTTAAGTCCGCGTCCTTTAAGAGCCATATAGCAAGCCGCGACCCCAGAACACAACCCTGTTCACCGTCAGCCAGCGCCTCCTCAATCTGCCGCCTGTCAACCGTTTTATCCCAATAGTCATCCGCTTCCGCAAGACGCAGAATTTCTTCAAGGCGCATATTATTTTCGGCGGCCAAATTCCTGAATGTAAAATTAATAAAACGCAGTCCCAGCCTTTCCGCCGTAAGAGAAGTAACAGTCGTATTCCCGCAGCCGCTCTTACCGGAAATCGCGATTTTAATATTTTTTTTAACACCGCAAAATACAGCGCCTTCATCCGGCATAATATTACCCCCTATTCTACGTTTCTTAACTGCTCCCGAATATTTTCCACCGCGTCTTTCATATTGATAACAATGCGGCTCACATCAATAAGCGGAGTTTTTGCGCCAATAGTATTTACTTCACGATTTATTTCCTGACTAATAAAATCAAGCTTTTTTCCCGGATACATATTACGCCCAATTTCGGCGCGAAATTCCTCCAAATGTGAAGACAAACGCGAAAGCTCTTCCGCTATCGTATATTTCATCAATAATAAAGCGGTTTCAGTAAGCAGCCGGTTTTCATCAATTTTATCGTTGACAAGCTCGGCAAAACGCAGTTTTATATTTTCTTTTATTGACTGATCTATACGCGGCATTAACGAAACTATCGTATCCCGCGATTCTTCAAGTACGACAGCATGAGACAAAATATTTTGTTCGGTGTGCCGCCCTTCGCGCTCACGATCAGATTCAAATTTTTGTAAAGTATCAAAAAATACATCTTCGATATCCGCCCACGCTTTATTTTCATCCCCGCCCATTGTTTCCGCTTCGATAACACCGTCAAGTTGAATAAAAGTTGTAAGCGGAATATCCTGCCCGGAACAAATTTCAGGCGGCAGCAACGATTTAAGCTGTTCTATCGCGGAAATGTATGCCCTCAGCGCACCGGTATTTACATGGACGGAGAACAGCGGATTTTTCTTTTTTTCGCGGATAGTTACCTCGATTTTTCCGCGCTTGCAGTGATCACAAATTATATTGCGTATACGCGGTTCCAGCGGCGAAAGACGGGCGTTTAAATTTATAAACACTTCTAAAAAACGATTGTTGTAACTTTTTATTTCTATCGCCGCGGAATAAGCATCCGTTTGTTTTTCCGTGTACGCAAAACCTGTCATGCTTTTCATTACGCGGCCCCTTTGATTTTGTAATCGTTGAACAATGCCCCGCCCAGCCGCCAATTATCGCCGGCTCCCAGCGTGATAAAAAGATCACCCGGACGCAAAATTGATTTAAGCTGACCAAGCGCGTCTAACGGTTCGTCAACATAGTATACACTCCCGCGCAGCGCTTTTGTTTTTTCAAACAGGGAAAAACCTGTTACAGTTCCATTGTATTCCTCTCGCGCGGAAGCGTATATTTTGTGCAGAAATACAATACCGGCGCTTTCAAAAGCGCCGGCAAAATCTGAAAGCAGCGCCGCCGTGCGCGAGTAGGTATGCGCCATAAAGCTGACAACAAGCCTGCGGCGCGGATAGAATTCCCTCAGTCCGGCAAGCGTTGTTTTGATGGCCGTTGGATGATGGGCGTAATCGTCCATAAAAAGGATGCCGCCCGCTTCGCCCAGGATTTCCGAGCGGCGCTTGCTGCCTGAAAAGGCGGCAAGCGCCCGCGCCGCCCTGTTCACGAGTTCCCCGCTAAAGGGAACGCCCTCGCTGTCCGCTATCGATTTGAGCAGGGCTATTGCCCCCGCCGAATTCAAGATGGTATGCCTGCCGGGGATACGGAGCCGCCAAAGCTGCGGAATACCGGCAAGTTCAAAAATAGAGCTTTCATTTTCAGTTTTATAATTTTTTATTTTGAAAAAGCCGTCCGCGTTAAAACCATAAGCGGTATAGGTAATATCGCCCCGTTTTTTTTGGAGCAGGCTAACGGTCTCGCAAGCCCCCGCATCATCGGCGCAGTATATCAATTCACCGCCGCGTTCAATTCTTTCGCCATACTCAACAAAAGCGCCGAGTATTGATGTATAAGTCGGGAAAAAATCTTGATGGTCGCTTTCCACACCCGTCAACAGCACGCGTCGTGGATGAAAACTTAAAAAATGCTTCCTGTACTCACAGGTTTCCGCAATAAAATACTTGTTTCCAATGCTCATTGTGGAACGCCCGCCAAAGTCCGTTACCGCGCTGCCGGCGAGTATTTGAGCCGGAAAAGCCGCCGCCGCAAGTAAAGTGCCGGTGATGGCGGTCGTGGTCGTTTTGCCGTGAACCCCCGCTATGCCGCTGGAATCGAAGAGCGCGGAGTAGGCGCCAAGCGCGTCCGTGTATTTTACCAGAGGGATACCCAGTCGCAGAGCCTTGGCCATCTCGGGATTTTTATCGGCGCTGTACGCGGCGGAATGGATAACAAGGGCGCTTTCGGCGCTTATATGCGCCGCGTCAAAACACTCAAAATATGGGATACGCAAAGCGTCCAGAATCGCGTTTGTATAGAAAATCTCGCCGGTATCCGAGCCTGAAACACGCGCCCCAGACCCGTGCAGCAATTCGGCAAGGGCGCACATGCCCGTCCCTTTGATGCCGATAAAGTAAATGTTATCTTTATCATGCATGATTTTAGCGATAATTTCTTCAAGTTTCATATTTTCCGCCGGATAGATTCTGTAAAAACAGTTTTGTACGCTCAGCCTGAGGGTTGTCAATGACGCTGGCGGCGGGGCCTTCCTCGACAAATACGCCGCCGTCCATAAAAAGCACGCGGTCGGCAACCTCGCGCGCAAAAGCCATTTCGTGTGTAACTATCACCATAGTCATATTTTCGGCGGCAAGGCGGCGTATAACGCGGAGAATTTCGGCGGTCAACTCAGGGTCAAGCGCGCTGGTCGGTTCGTCAAAGAACAGTACACGCGGGTCGAGCGCCAACGCGCGGGCTATCGAAACGCGCTGCTGCTGGCCGCCGGAAAGCTGGCAGGGATAGGCGGCGGCTTTTTCGGAAAGTCCCATTTTGGCAAGTAAATCACGCGCCCGCCGTTCCGCTTCGCCGCGCCCGCGTTTAAGAACGTGTACTTGCGCCTCGGTAATGTTACGCAGGACTGAAAAATGTGGAAACAGGTTGAAGTTTTGAAAGACAAGTCCGATTTTAAGGCAGAGCTGCCGCAGCACGGCGGGAGCGGCATATACGCCGTCTTGCGCCATCATATCGCCGTCTATCGTTATTGAGCCTGAATCGACTGTTTCCAGGTGTGTAACGCAGCGCAGCAGTGTTGATTTTCCGGAGCCTGAAGGCCCGATAACGGCGGCAACTTCGCCCTGTTTTACGCTGAATGAGATATTTTGCAGCACGCCCAGGCTGCCAAACGATTTTGACAAGTTTTT
>JAISCO010000293.1 GCA_031265535.1 Spirochaetaceae bacterium
CACGGATCGTCACGGCGTATCGAAGCGGAGCTTAGGCAAAAACTGTTTGATCATCTGTTAAAACTTTCGTGGGACTTTTTTCAAAAAAATAAAATCGGTGATTTAATCGCTCGTTCAACGAGCGATTTGGGCGCCGTTAGAATGGCGATAGGCTGGGGATTTGTCGCAGGTATTGACGGAACTGTTATGGCGCTTTCAATCATCATAATAATATTTATTCAGGATACGGGGACAGCCCTCTTTGCCATGCTGCCGCTCCCGTTCATAACAATACTTATTATTTTTTTTGGCAGAGCGGTCGGCGGGCGTTTTAAGCTGGCGCAGGAAACGAATTCCAGATTGAGCGAAACCGTACAAGAGACATTCGCCGGAATACGTGTAGTAAAATCGTTTGTGCGGGAAGGCTGGTTTATAAAACGCTTTGCGGAAAATAACGATGATTACCGCGAGGCTAACATGGCGGTTGTAAAGCTGCAGGGCTTCTTTATGCCGCTAATATCTTTTTTGGCGGGATTTACCTCGTTGATAGTGATACTGGCGGGGGGGCGGCGCGTAGTGCTTGGCATGATGAGTACGGGCGACTTGGTGGCTCTTTTCAGCTATATGAACATGTTGATATGGCCCATGCTGGGAGCGGGTTTTACGGTAACCATAGTTCAGCGCGGGGCCGTCTCGCTTAAACGTATAAATGAAATTCTTAACACTGAACCCTCAATAAAAGATCCAATAAAGGATCCAATCCCCGTAAAAAATTCGATTTCAGTAGTAACAGAAAACGCGCCGGCAGATGCCGCGTCTTCAGGCAATTACTACGGTAACGCGCCCGTAATTGAAATTAAAAATTTATCATTCGATTATGGAAACGGTAAAAATACATTGAATGATATTAACATCAAAATTTATGAAGGCGCGGCGCTCGGCATACTTGGAAAGACCGGCGCTGGAAAATCTACGCTGATAAAATTACTGCCGCGTATGCTTGACCCGCCCCCGGGAACAGTTTTTGTAAAAGGCCGCGACGCGCGCGACTGGGAACTAAGCGCCCTTCGTTCATTGTTCGGAGTCAGCCCGCAGGATAGTTTTATGTTTTCCGATACGATAAAAAATAATATTATTTACGGGCGCGATGACGCGGATGATCATCTTATAAAAACAATGAGCGATCTTTCGGCGCTGGACCGCGACCTTGAATCGTTTGCGGACAATATCAACACATTGATAGGGGAGCGCGGATTTACGCTGTCAGGCGGACAAAAGCAGCGCGTAGCCATTGCCCGCGCCTTAATCATGCAGACGCCGGTGCTTATTCTGGACGATTCATTTTCCGCCGTTGACGCTGAAACTGAAAAGCGTATTATAAAAAATTTATACGCGGCGCGGAAAAATAAAACAACAATAATTATTTCACACCGCATTTCGGCGTTTGTCAACGCTGATAATGTGGCGGTACTGGACGGCGGGGCGCTTATCGAATACGGCGCGCCCGGGCAGCTTATAAAAAGCGGCGGCTATTACGCAAAAACAGCCGCGTTACAGCAATTGTATGAGTGATAAAATGAGCGATTATTTTGAACAGGAAGAAGTCGTAAAAGATTATGACAATACAATATTTAAGCGCATACTTTCGTATATAAAGCCGTACCGCCATCTTGCCGTAATTACATTCCTCGCGCTTGCCGCCTCGACAGTGGGAGAGCTTTTGCTTCCCGTCCTCGAACAGCGTATCATAGACGACGCAATTGTCGCCCGTTATCTTTCTTTTAATATTGAAACGGCGGCGGAGAAGCAAATATCAGAAAAAACCGCCGCCGCCCTAAAAACTCTTTCTAAAGGCAGCGGTCTTTTTCAAACAGAACCGGTGATGATAAATGGCATCCTTTTTGTGCCGCAGAATCAACAGCTCCGTATTTCGGGCGATATTGAAAAAGAATTACGCGCCGAACATATTTTAGATGGTGAACAGTGGTACGCCTTCAAATTAAACGAAAATAACAGACAGTATGTTTTAAACAATCCGTTATTTATACAGGATGAAAACGCGGCGGCGCTAAAAAGCAATCTATTAAAAACACTTTCTAAAGACGAGGTACGCGCAATACGCGGCGCCGACCTTGACCGCATAAACGGCGTGGTTTTGATTCTTTTTATCTCGCTGTTGATCGTATTCGCCGCGTCCTATATTCAAACATGGAGCGCAAACTTGATCGGACAGCGCGTCATGAAAGATATGCGGCTTGAGCTTTTTCAAAAAACAATTTCACAGTCCAGCGGCTTCCTCTCGCGCAATCCTGTGGGACGCATCGTAACGAGGCTCGGCGGGGATGTTGAAACTATAAACGAGTTTTTTACGAATGTAATGGTCGCGTTCCTAAAAGATATTTCCGTGATGGCGGGGGCGCTTGTAACACTATTTCTGCTCTCGCCGCGGCTTGCCCTCGTGGTGCTGGTCTGTATGCCGCCCGTTGTAATTTGCATGACCCTAAGCCGCGTAAAAGCGCGGGACGCTTTCCGCCGTCAACGCATAGCGTCGTCCGCCGTCAATTCGTACTTTTCCGAAAGGCTCTCCGGTTTGCAGATAGTCCAGTATTTCAGACGGGAGCGCAAGAGCATGAACGATTACGGCGCTCTAAACAAGGAACTGCTCGACTCCAATTTGAGCGAGATTCGCGTATACGCGATTTTCCGCCCGATAGTTGAATTTATAGCGACATTTACCACGGCGGCGCTGATAGCTATCGGCAGTGTACTCGTCCTAAATCTTACGCTTTCAATAGGCGTATTGATAGCTTTCATCAACCTTGTGGCCATGTTTTACGCGCCGGTCATGGATATTTCAGAAAAATATACGATTCTCCAGTCCGCGATGGCGGGCGGCGAGCGTGTTTTTGCTCTGTTGGACATGGAGCAGCGTATTCCGGATCAAGGGAAGCGTGAAATTTCAGCTGTCCGCGGGCATATTGAGTTCAAAAATGTATCTTTTAGCTATAAAACCGGCGAAGAGGTGTTAAAAAATTTAAGTTTTCAGGTAGAACCGGGTGAAACGGCGGCTATAGTCGGTTATACGGGGGCGGGAAAAACCACAATTACCAATGTTTTAACCCGCTTGTGGGACATTGATTCTGGAAAGATCAGTCTTGACGGCATAAATATCAAAGAAATCACACTAAAAAGCCTGCGCCGTTCTGTGCTGCCCGTGCTTCAGGATGTGTTCCTGTTTTCCGGTACTATAGCCGAAAACATCACGCTGGGCATTGAACTGCCGCCCGCCGAAGCCCGCGCCGCAGCTATAAACGCGGCAAAGACGGTAAAGGCGCATGATTTTATCATGCGGCACAGCGAGGGATACGATACTATACTTTCAGAAGGCGCGACCAATATATCAAGCGGCGAGCGCCAGCTTATCAGTTTTGCCCGCGTAATCGCCCATAATCCGTCCGTTGTCGTGCTTGACGAGGCGACCAGTTCTATCGATACGGAAACTGAGCAATTGATACAGGCGGGCATGGATCGTGTGCTTTCCGGCAGGACATCCATAGTAATAGCCCACCGTCTTTCAACGATAAGGAATGCCGACCGCATTCTTGTCCTTAAAGGCGGCGCCGTCGCGGAACAGGGCAGGCACGATGAGCTAATCGCGTATAACGGTCTGTACGCCGGTCTTTACCGTTTGCAGTTTCAAACTTAAAATTTAAGTTGAAAAAAAAACCTGATATAATTATTTTTTAACTATACCGTCCGCGCCCGTTCAGGACGTTAGCCGAAGGAGGCCGCAATGGTCAGCATTAGGCGCGTCGGACGGTACCCCCACCAGCCCGCCAGCGCCCACCAGTGGGTTTCTCATGCGCTCAGCGCTAGCAGCTTGCCGCCCCTCGTTGGGGGCGGAGCGGCTTTTACTTCGATAACGCCCGCCAGCGGGGTTTCTTACATACATGGAGTTTTGCTCAAACTCAACGCAGTTGAGCCCAACACGCAAGCGTTCAGCGGAATGAAAATGCTTGGTGTTTTCATTATAGCGGATAGCCCGGTTTTTGACGCTGCCGCGCCAAAAATGCGTCCCACCTCATTCCTGACTCATTGTTAATTGCTCATTGATAATTGATAACTGCTAATTGTCGTTACGCGAAGAGTACCACTTATGTCAACTCTTTTTGTAAATTTGTATAGAATTGGGTAAAATCTACAATCTTAATTATAATTTCATATAAACCGACTATAAATGCTTCTTCCGTGATCTGATGCGAACGCATATTTTTCAAAATATAATTATAAAAGCGTTTTCCATCATTATCTTCTTTGAATTTATCAGGCAGCGCCTTTTTGTTTTTATCCTCATTTTTTTTATATTCATCAATCAGACTTTCAAGAGATTCTATTTGAAAGAACTTATCGTTTATTTGTTTTTTCAAAATCAAATTGTGAGAAATAATTAAGTTATTATATAAATATTTTTCAACGCTATTTATAGGCAAAAATAATTTTTTCAATGATTTATATTCTTTTGTTATATTATCTTGAACATCTCCATCTAAAATACTAAAAATTTTCTTTCCTATACCTAAAATATTATTCACAAGAAGTTCCGATTGAAATTTTAATACATTTTGCCATCCGCCAACAGGTACAACACTGATTAATCTACTGGTATCTAAATTCAATTTATCAATTGCTTTCTTTACAATGATTCTCGCCAATGTGTCTTCGACTAATAAACATCCGCAGGGCAGAGCCCTGCGGTATTTTTTTTACCTTCATGCTTTATTCTGATACGAAAATAATTCCAGCTGTTTTCCTTCATGTATTTTTTGATAACTCTCAGGATTTCT
>JAISCO010000306.1 GCA_031265535.1 Spirochaetaceae bacterium
CCTGTCCGCAGTTTCCGGTTTTCTTTTTCCAGCGTCTTGCAGTATTCGTTCAGCTTCTCCGAGTAGCTCCGTATTTTCGACAGCGAGGCGGCCAATTCCTTCGAGGCCGCTTCCGATAACTCCAGACCGCTCAAGGCTTCTTTCAATTCCGCCTCTTGCGCCTGTAATTCCGCTTTCAATTCCGCTATGAGCGCCGTCTGCCGTTCCGAAGCAAGCTTTCGACTGCCTGATGATATTCAGCAGCGTTTGAAACTCCTCCCCGGTCAAATACGCCTCTTGCGAAAAAGCCGGAGAAAAACACGATAATAACAGCAGCGATAACAATAAAAACCTTTTTTTCATTTGCTTTCATTACGCAGTGGTCTCATCCCGGAGCGCGATTGAATTTGACGCGCTTCCCCCGGATTTGCCGCCGAATATATTGGCGATCCAGAGGGAGGCGTCCACCGGCAGAAACACCGCCTTCACGAAGCCGCCCGCCTTGAGCGCGTCGTTCATGTCGATACGGGCGAGGCCCGCAGCGTTCAAAATAAACGAGGCAAGCACGATGACAAGCGCGAGGGCGGCGGCGAAGTTGGATACCGTTTTCATTTTGATTTCCATAACTTTTTCCTTAATCGCAGCAAGCCTTGAATGTTTCAAATTCGTCGGGGTGGTCAACAAACCACTTGGGGCAGTTCTTGCCGGTAATCCGGTGGTGCGTCCAGATGTCCTTTTCAGGGCGCAGCGCAAACTTGCCGCACAGCCCCCGCGCCAGAGCGGTCGCCGCCGCGAACGTGTCCCCGGTGAATTTGCCGCTGCCGTCAGGGTGGCAAAGCTCGATACCGATTGTGCAGTTGTTCGGGTAATGCCCGAATGCCGTTACTGCTTCCGGCTTGTAGACTTTCGCTCCAACATGGTATGCCATCTCGTCAAGCGGGACGCACTGCACAATTTCGCCGCCGATCCCGACGATGAAATGCGCCGAGGCGTAGCGGGCGTTCGGGTCGTTTGGGGACTGGTTTTTCAGGCTCTCGAAATAGTTGCGGTTCACAACTGCGGAGCTTCCCGCGTTTGCGACCCAGTGGATGGCGATTCCCTTCGCGCGCTCCAGTTTTTTGCCGGGGCGCGAAAACATGTTTTGCGTTAAAAGCAGTTTCTGTATATCCATGCGGAAAGTATAGAGGCGGGGAGCGGCGAAAACACAATAACGGGCGGTATTGTGTTTTGCCGGTTTTTCCCCGGTATGATGGTGTCAATGCCATAGTTGATACTCGTTTGTTGATGCCGTGGCGGGGCGGCTCCGTTCCCCGCCAGTTTTTTACAGGAGAAAAAAAATGTACAGCAATGAATTGAAAGCGGTGTCGGACGCGCTCGACGCGCTTGGCAAGGCCCTGCGGGGCGAGGAATTTGACGCGGATGTTGCGGTTGAGGGCGGAAAAGAGTACGGCGGCGCACGGGAGGTATGCGGGAAAATTATCGCCGCCACCCAGTCCGCGAGGTCGCTTGCCGACCGCGTGGCCGCGCTTGAAGCTGAATGACGGGCGACCCGGTAAACCGTCCGGCGCATTACACTTTCGGCAAATACGAGGTGATTGATGTGCTTATGGACTGGTTCCCCGCCGACCCGCTCCTCTGGCAGGTCGGCAAATACCTGGCCCGCGCCAGGCGCAAAGGCCCGATGCTTGAGGATTTGCGAAAAGCGGCGTGGTATTTGAACAGGCGTATCGAGCGGGAGACGGCGGCGGCTTTTTGCTCCGGCTGTGTCCCCATGAGGGCTGGCGTAGCACGACCAAGGCCGAGAAAATGTGCCGGAGCAACGGCGTGGGAATGGAGCGTAGCGGAACGACCTAGGCGAACGAAACCCCGAGCCGCCTACTGGCGGCGAAGCGTAAACAGGCCTGTTATGCGCAGTGGGGCGTATACCATTATTTTGTTATTATACAATTATTTTCTCCATGAATATTAATTCCAAATTTTCTGATACTGTTTTCCTTTTATATTCATCATATCCTTTTTTTTATATAGCGGATTTTTTCAAATTCCCTGTCCAATCTCCACGAAAAAATATAAAATACCCCTAAAGCCTAAACCTTGCGGGGTATCTATGTTTGCATTTAATTTAATGTTCCGGCTATAGGTATAAAATACCGGAACTTTAGGATCATATATCACAATTAATAGGCATTAAATTCGCTTTAAGAAGTCGTGCAATTCAGGCTTATAGTCGCCTATATTGGGCATTTGTCCGTCTTTTCTACTTATACCGGTTTTAATTCCAAGAATACCATTTAATACATATCCCATATCTTTAATTTCCCGCTCACACTTGTCTAAACTGGAATACCCATACGTTACGATAAGCCAAATGGAGTCAATTTTAGCTTTATTGTCTTTGAGATAAGTTCTTACGGTAGGAGTCACGGTTGGCCCCCAGAAAGGTGATAGGATTATGATTTTCTTATAATTACCGGGATCAAATTTTGTTGGCTCCAGCCTTTTTGAACACCCTTTCACAGTAGCTTTGGCCGCCCTGTTTAGTGAACCCGCAAAACCCGTCCAGTTGGTTTTATCGACCAGTTCTTCTACATCGGCGTTTAAATGCCGCGCGGTTTCTAATGCAACTTCCTTAGTGCTGCCTGTAAATGACCAAAATACCACCAGCGTTTCCTTGCTCATTTTACGCTCCTTATTTTAGAAAATAAAACTTTCGTAAACCATAGAGTTTTTTGAATACTTCACCTCTCCGTGCTCCAGATAAAATACCGTAAAGCCATTCGTTTCAGGGGTAGGATAAACAGCGGCCACCTGTTTGTCAATTGTAACGTGTATTTTTGCGGTTAATTCCTTGTCGGTTACGAAGACGGCTTCACCGCCGATACGAAAAAAATAACCGCCCGCATTGCAAGCAAACGCGCAATTAGGGTTGCTTTGTAGTTGGCGGTATACATTTTTTTTATTGGAGGTACAGAAGTATATTCTGCCATCTTCAATAACTTGGAACTGCCATCCTCTGACATCAGCTCTCTGTCCGTTGACAGTTGCAAAATGACCAGGTGTGTGGGG
>JAISCO010000345.1 GCA_031265535.1 Spirochaetaceae bacterium
AAATACGCCTCTTGCGAAAAAGCCGGAGAGAAACAGGACAACAGCAGCAGCGATAATAATAAAAACCTTTTTTTCATTACGCATTGTTCTCGTCCCGGAGCGCGATTGAGTTTGACGCGTTCCCCCCGGATTTGCCGCCGAATATGTTGGCGATCCACAGGGATGCGTCCACCGGCAGAAACACCGCCTTCACAAAGTCGCCCGCCTTCAGCGCGTCGTTCATGTCGATGCGGGCGAGGCCCGCCGCGTTCAGGATGAACGAGGCAAGCACGATTAGAAGCGCGAGGGCGGCGGCGAGGTTTGATACCGTTTTCATTTTGATTTCCATAACTTTTTCCTTAGTCGCAGCAAGCCTTAAACGTTTCAAATTCGTCAGGGTGGTCAACAAACCGCTTGGGGCAGTTCTTGCCGGTGATCTGGTGGTGCGTCCAGATATTCTCCGCAGGGCGTAGCGCAAACTTGTCGCACAGCCCCCGCGCCAGAGCGGATGCCGCCGCGAACGTGTCTCCCGTGAATTTGCCGCTTGCGTCGGGGTGGCAGAGCTCGACGCCGATGGCGCAGTTGTTGGGGTAATGGCCAAATGCCGTTATTGCCTCCGGCTTGTACGTTTTCGCGCCTGCGTGGTACGCCATCTCATCTAAGGGAAGGCACTGCACGATGTCACCCTCAATCCCGATAACAAAATGCGCCGAAGCGTAGCGGGCGGCGGGGTCGTTTGGGGACTGGTTTTTCAGGCTCTCGAAATAGTTGCGGTTCGCTGCCGCCGAGCTTCCCGCGTTTGCGACCCAGTGGATGGCGATTCCCTTCGCGCTCTCCAGTTTTTTGCCGGGGCGCGAGAACATGTTTTGTGTTAAAAGCAGTTTCTGTATATCCATGCGGACAGCATAGTGGCGGGCGGCGCGTAAAACACAATAACGGGCGTTATTGTGTTTTGCCTGTTTTCCCCTTGTATGATGGTGTCAATGCCATAGTTGATACTCATTTGTTGATGCCGTGGCGGGGCGGCTCCGTTCCCCGCCAGGTTTTACAGGAGAGAAGGAATGTACAGCAATGAATTAAAAGCGGTGTCGGACGCGCTTGGCAAGGCCCTGCGGGGCGAGGAATTTGACGCGGATGCTGCGGTTGAGGGTGGCCGGGCCTACGACGGGGCGCGGGAGATATGCGGGAAAATCGTCGCCGCCGCCCAGTCCGCGAAGTCGCTTGCCGGCCGCGTGGCCGCGCTTGAAGTTGAATGACGGGCGACCCGGTGAACCGTCCGGCGCATTACACCTTCGGCAAATACGAATTGACGGATGTGTGCATGGACTGGTTCGAGTCCGACCCGCTTCTCTGGCAGGTATGCAAATACATCGTTCGCGCCGGGCGCAAGGACCCGGCCCTCGAAGACCTGCAAAAGGCCACGTGGTATTTGAACAGGCGCATCGAGCGGGAGACGGCGGCGGCTTTTTGTTCCGGCTGTCCCCATGAGAGCAGCTGGCGAAGCAAAGACCAGGGCCGACAAAATGTGGGTAGAGTGAGCCGTGGGAATGGAGCGTAGCGGAATGACCTAGGCGAACGAAACCCCTAGCCGCCTACTGGCGGCGAAGCATATGCAGTCCTGTTATGTGCAGTGCCGTTGCTTATATTAAATCTCTTCTCGTTGTATTTCCAAAATATTATCTGGAATTAAAATTCTATAAAATTTTATATTCTTTGCATCGTATTCATTACTCACAATTTCTCTAATTATTTTTATATTGTTATCTGTTGTCCTAAATCCGAATATTATTTCACGTAAAATATCTTTTGAATATTTTATTTTTTTCATTTGAGGTGGATTCGTCATGTCAGTATATAATGCTCTATATTCTTTTTCATAACTCCATTTTGGTCGTTTGTATTTAAAACCCTCTTGAATTACTTCAATATTATATTTAAAAAGATTATATGGTTTTAATGTAGTTTTTTCATATTCTACATTGAGTAAAATCATAATATCATTATCTTTATTTATAAAATTCATGCCTGTATTAACATCTTTATCTAATTTTAATAAGTATGCTTTATTCTTATAATATGCAGTATATCCAAAACATACCCCTTTGAATGAATCAGCATAATGTCCCCACATCAATTCTTCATTCCAAATTTCACTTACACAAAATATTCTTAATCGTTTTAGCATTTTTTCATTAGCCATATCCATTTTGTTTATAAAGTCTGAGCTTTCAATAATTGTTTTATCATTTATAATTTTATTAATAAACTGAGAGTCTTGATGTATCCGTTTACCCCAATCGATAATATCTTGATCAGTGGCCGAATAATCTGAGGGTATTTTTATGTCAAAAGGATCATTTAATTCATCTTTATCTGAAAAATAAAAATAATGTTCCTTTAGTGAATCCAAAGTATATTCATTAATAGGTTTATACTTATAAAATATTTTATCCATAAAATATTCCTTTATATTAATTATTACCTAGTTATAGTATCGGTTATTTTGTCTAAAACTTTATAGTTTCGTGTCAAAAAACTGGTAAAATATTCCTGAAAAAATTTCAATGGCATTGCGCATAACGTTTCGGCTGTATATGACGTTTTGACAGCCCGGATAAGGGCTTTGCGCAACAAAGACCAAGACTGGCAAAATGTGGCGGAGGTTTGCCGTGGGAATGGAGCGCAACGCAATGACCGAGGCAAACGGAGCCCGAGCCGCCTACTGGTGGCGAAGCGTAAACAGTCCTGTTATATGCCGTACCGCCTACACTATTATCTTTTTTGCATAATTAATTTATCTATTTTGTCGGCCATAAATAATGCGATTTGATCTGGATATACTCTATAGCCATCATTTTCGAGTTTGTTAATTACTCTCTGCAAACATTGCTCCCTTTGTAGTGTTTCTGGCCTTTTAAAATAAGCAGAACCATTGCTGTAGTGGCCACTTTCCCTAATCTCACCATATTCAAATTCTTCAATATTGCTATCTGGGTATTGAATTTGAAAAAGATATGTTCTATAACGTTCATAAATATCCATACCAAACCAACCTTTTCCCATATGTTTTTTGTTATCTCTGATTATATCATAAATTACCAATGTCCTAGCCATAAAATCCTCCTTATGAAATTAATTTTTTCAAACAATAAATGCCTCTTTCAGTCACGAAATATACAATTGTCTCTGGTAATCTTGCAGAAAAAATAAGCAATCCATCTTTAATGAGATCATTTAAAATTTCAAAAACAATAGACGAATCAAATCCACTTTTATCTATTAGAAAATCTGCCCCAAAACAATAGTATTTTGATAAACCCTTAACGTCTAAAGACCCTTCCAAATGTTTTTCCATTTCCGGAACTATTATTTTTATTACTTCAATATGTAATTTTGTATAAGGTCCTAAACTCTTTTTAACCTCATCATAATGAATTCTAATTTCTTCAGGTGTCAACTACTTCATACACTTCCTCCCAAAAATTTTATCCACATTTTTTTAATGTGGATTTTTTATATTGTATACTATCCTACCATTTCTGTCAAGACATCGCTTATGGTTCGTTTTTTACGTGGCGCAACACGGACATCCAGTAAATTTTTTAAAAACTTTAGGCGGTATGTCGTATAACTCCATATATACGAACCCTTTCGCATATACCACCTATGCCAGCAGTATATACGAAACACTGTCCCTCCGCCTACGCTATCACGTGGCTCTGTATCGGCGAGGGCGGGCCCAGACGGCCCTTCTCGTTCTCCCAGCACAGCGCGATGCAGAGCGTCTGGCCCAGTTGCGTGTCCTCGAAGATAAGCGTCTCCACAGGGCGGGTCAGCAGTTTGCTGGAGGTCAGCTCTTTGTGGGTTGCGGGGGCGGGGTCGCCGACTTTGCGGAAGGCGACCGCGCCGGTGTAGCGCGGCGGGCGGGGTGTTTCACGGTGACGTGCGGGTATTCGCCGCTCTCCAGCGTGAAGGGGACGGCTTCGGCGGGGTCGGGAACATCGGTGCGGATGCGGTCTTTGGGCTGAAGGCCGAAGTCCGTCAGGATTTCGGGGGTTGCCTTGCCCAGCGGGTCCGCGTCAAGGTAAGCGTTCTTTATCTTGCGCATGTTTTGGGTCAGGGCCCCGCGCTTTTCCTTGCGGTCTTCGCGGTCGATTTTGCCCGCGTTGGGGGCTTCGGTGGTGCGGTACGCGATGATGCAGGCGGAGAGTTTCTCCTGGTTGTCGCTTGCAAGGACGGACGGGATGCCCGGCAGGGCTGCGCGGACATTCGTCCCCTCGTGGAAGGCGGACGCGAAGGAAAGGAATTCCGCCTCGCCGGTGGAAAATACGTCTCTGTTCATAATAACCTCACTTTCAGCCGCTTTGAGCGGTCGGCTTCATCAAACACGTCAATGCGAAATGTTTGCGT
>JAISCO010000380.1 GCA_031265535.1 Spirochaetaceae bacterium
TAGCCACTTTAAGGGCCACGAAATCGCGAGTTTTGGCGGCGCAATCAAGAATATTGGCATGGGATCCGGCAGCCGCGCCGGAAAGATGCAGATGCACAATGACGGCAAGCCGGAAGTGATAGCGAAAAATTGTACCGGCTGTAAAAATTGCGCGAAAATCTGCGCTCATGGAGCAATATCTTATGGCGGGGACAAGAAGGCGCATATCGATCATGAAAAATGCGCCGGCTGCGGACGCTGCATTGGCGCCTGCAATCATCACGCGATAGAGAACCGCACGGATTCCGGCAGTGTAAAGTTGAATTGCAAAATGGCGGAATACACAAAAGCCGTACTGGACGGAAGGCCGAATTTTCACATCAGCATCATAAATCAGGTGTCGCCATACTGCGACTGTCATGGCGAGAATGACGCCGCGATAATCCCCGATATAGGCATATTTGCGAGTTTCGACCCGGTAGCGTTGGACAAAGCCTGCCTCGACGCCGCCAACGCTGCCCCGGTCATAAGCACAAGTGTACTCGCGGAACGGGAGCGGACGCACGGAGACCATTTTGTTGATGTTCACCCGACGACAAACGGCATATCGCAAATAACTCACGCCGAAAAAATAGGCCTTGGTACCGGCAGCTATACGCTTATTACGGTAGTGTAAACTTTCTATGGCACGGTAATTTAACATGAGTTCGGCCCGCCAGCGCCCGCCAGCGCCCGCCAGCGCCCGCCAGCGGGTTTAAATGCGCTCCGCGCCGGCATACCCGCCGGCGGGTTAAAGTCCGCTCCGCGGCAGCATACCCAAAGAAGACTTTATTCCGTGCCTTCGGGTCCGATAAAAGCGGTTAGCATACGCGGCTGATAGCGGGGTCTGCGAATTTATCCGAATAATTCGTGAAAATTAAATACGTAAAAAATGAGAGGCGGAACAAAACCGCTGCAAGGTTTTGTTCCGGAGTTTGCGCCGCCTTTACCCGGAACAGGCGTTGCGAGGGGATTTTTTCTCCTAAAATCGCCGCCGGCTATAAAAACGTCCTTGAAAAAACGCTTTTAGGGAAGTGGCGGCGTCATCAGAAGTTGAAAGTTCCAACCGCGAAAGACCCAACCGGCGGCAGGCGGACGCCCACGCGGCGGAATGTCCCTCGTTCCATTCCTGCCATGAGCTCCGGAGAGACTGAAATGTCGTTGGCGTTTGTATTGTTTTGCCGGTTTCCGGATCTTCCACAGTAAGGAGGCCAAGTTTCGGGAACTCGTAATCGAACGGGTCGCTGATTTTGACAGCGATAAAATCATGCTTTCCGGCAAGAGAAGTCAACTCCGCATCCCAGCCCGGACAGCGAAAATCGGAGATGAGGACGATCAAGCTGCGCCGTTTAAGCAGACTGCCCGCGCCGCGTATCGCGAGCGAAAGAGCGCTGCCGCCGGCGCGGGGAGCGGACGCAAGCGCACAGCTTATCACTGCCATAAGATGGGCGCGTCCCTTGCCCGGCTTAAAAATATGCCTTATCCCATCATCAAAAACCAGCGCTCCAAAACGCTGCCCCGCCCGTTCCGCCGAAAAACCAATCAAAGCCGCGGTAAGCAGCGCCTGTTCAAAACGGTTAACGCCGCTCTTAGATCCGGCAAACATTGAGGCGGAACAGTCCAGCACAACAAAAACAGTCAACTCTCGTTCTTCGCGGTATAGTTTAATGTACGGTCTGCCAAAACGGGCGCTGACATTTCGGTCGATAAAACGGATGTCATCACCTTGTTCATAGTGGCGGACCTCCTCAAATTCGATGCCGTTCCCACGAAAAACCGACCGAAAGCCGCCGGACAACAGGTCCTCTGCCAACGTGGAGGCCGCGAGCGGAAATGTATTTATTCTGCGTAGTAGTTCTGATCGTTCCAAAGTTACGGCGCCGGAACAGAGGCCAGTATGCGGGCTATGACGGCATCCTGATCAAGACCGTCCGCCTCGGCCTCGTAGGACAGGGAAATCCGGTGCCTAAGCACCGGCAGCGCCGCCGTTTTAACGTCTTCGGGGCGCACAAATGTGTTACCGGCAAAAAGCGCCCTGATTTTCGCGCAATGGTGCAGCGCGATTGAGGCGCGAGGGGACGCCCCAAAAGAAATATAGCGGTATATTCCCTCCGCCGTAGCTTTTACCGCTGCATCGGCGCCGGTAAACGCTTTCTTGCCGCCGCCTGTTAAACCGGAACGCCCCGCCTTGTCCCGCGCCGGACGTGTCGCCGCGACTATAGACACAATATAACGCTCTATCTGCTCATCAACATGGATCCTCAATGCCGTCGTACGCAGCACCGCTATTTTTTCAATGCCAAGCATGGTTTTCATGTCTGTAAAAGTCTGCGCCTGCCGTCCTGTCCCGCCGTTTCTGTCCCACTCCGTCTGATTCAGTCGGACTATGTTAAGTTCATCCTCCGCCCCCGGGTAATCTACTTTGAGTTTTAACAAAAACCGGTCAAGCTGGGCTTCCGGCAGTGGATAAGTGCCTTCGTGATCAATCGGATTCTGTGTCGCCAGCACAAAAAAAGGATCGCGCAGCGGCCATGTTTGTTCGCCAATCGTAACTTGATACTCTTCCATCGCCTCAAGCAGCGCGGACTGCACTTTCGCGGGGGCGCGGTTTATCTCGTCGGCAAGCACAATGTTTGTAAAAACCGGCCCCTTACGCACGGAAAAAACTGACTTATCCGGCTCCCAAATGAGTGTCCCCGTTAAATCGGCGGGCAGCAGGTCCGCGGTAAACTGTATCCGCTTAAACTCAAGTCCGGTTATCGCCGCAAGGCATTTGACGGCCAGCGTCTTAGCAAGTCCCGGCGCCCCTTCAAGTAGAATATGCCCGCCCGCAATCAGCGCCGTCAAAAGACCGTCAAGCATGTCTTCCTGCCCCACAATCCTCTTCCCCATCGCGCGCCGGTATTTATCCACGAGGTCTTTGGCACGTATCAAATCATCCGCACTCAACGGTGTATCAATCATACCGTCATTGTACACATCCCCCCCCTCTAAAATCAACCATTTGCCATGGAGGCACATGCGCTCCGCGCCGGCATACCCAAAGCAACCTTCACTCCGTGCCGTCAGTCTGAAAAGGGCGCTTTGCATACGCGGCCGGCAGGCTATGTTTGCTTTGATATTTGGTTTTTTGGGGGCATCCCCGCTACGCGGGGTCGGGCTTTCCGCTCCAATTCCTCAACTTTACCGCAGGTAAAGTCCGTTACCTACGGTAACGCTTGCGGGATTTCCACTTCAATCCCTTGCCCGCCCGCCCGCCAGCCCGCCAGCGGGTTCTCATGCACTCCGCGCCGGCATACCCAAAGCAGCCTTCACTTCGTGCCGTTGGTAAGGCAAAGGCGATTGGCATACGCGACAGAAAACCCTCTTACACACTACTCACTCCGCCGCCTTGCGGCGGCTCACTCCTCATTGCTCATTGTTAATTGTTAATTGCTCATTCCTCATTCCTCATTGTTCATTGTTCCTTTTTACCTCTTTTCAAGGGCCGTCCGTGTTGCGCTGATTTTCGTTTTGAAATCGGAATTGCATGAATTATTGAACATGTCCATTGATAAAACTTTGTGATTGGTGTATAAATTACCAGAATGAAAGACACGGGTAAAAACCAGAGAGGCAATGGGGCCATTCCAGAATCGCATAAATCCAGCGTAATAGCCGTGAACGATTACGAATTTTTAGGATAATTATAATTCATTGAGACGCAGATGAAAAATTTAGTATTTGTCTTTTGTATTTTTTACTGTATACAAATGAATATTTTTTCTCAAAGTATTTATAGCGTTGACTTAAATAAAGATTTAATTATAGGAACCTTATCGTTTGGGATCGGTGTAAGTACATTTTTTATAAATAATGAACCGGAAGGCACGCCCGGCATATTGAATAAAAATGAAGTAAATACTTTTGACCGGTTTTTAATGTTTTCTTATAATAAACCGTTGGATATAATTAGTGATTACGCTCCATTTGCTTTGTCTTTACTTCCAATCATTTCAATTATACCAAATATAAAACATTCAAATACGTTTTTAACTTATGGTATTATGTATAGTGAATCATTATTACTTACATACGGTACAGTATTTTTATTGAAAAACGCGATAATTCGTTACAGACCTTATATGTATGCCGGTGATATTCCTAACGGAAAAGAAAAAGATTATTATAATAGTTTCCCGTCAAGTTCCACATCATTTGCTTTTTTAAGCGCGGCATTTTTAAGCACAACATTTTATCATGAATTTACTGAATCAAAATGGAAATTCCCAATAATTATAGGAAGCTATGCATTGGCATCTGGAATAGGGGCAATGCGTATTTTAGCCGGAGCTCATTTTCTGACTGATGTATTTGTCGGGGCGGCAGTAGGTTCATTATATGGCTGCTTAATACCTTTGTTACATTTAAGAAATGATAGTAAAAATATTAAAATAATCCCTACAGGAAATGGAGTGGTAATTTCTTTAAACTTTTGAAATGAAGCTCACCGCCGCAGGGTTTGCCCCGCGGCGGTGAGTACGGACTCAGGGATTATACACAAGAGCGCTTCGAAACAACTTTTAGTAAGCACTTTACGACACTCAGCCGCCGCATATAGAAAACACCGGGCGAACACTCTATTTCAAAAACGCGAAATCTGACAGCGGGGGGCCGGCGCGGCATTAGAAAAGTCGGCTTACAAATACGAGCGCGTGGTGTTATCATTACCATGTGATACCTGTTATATTGCTGTCATTCCTGCCGCTTGCCGCCGCGTGGTTTGGATTAAGACGCGCAATGACGATAAGCGCCATAGTCTTTTTTACGGCTTTATCCGCCGGCATACTGTCTTTGGCGCTGGCCGCAGTGGCGCAAAGCATCCTGCCTCAAGTTGAATTTAATATGACACAAGACAGGCTGCTGTTGAATGCGCTCAGAACATCGCTTACGGAAGAAGGAAGCCGTTTTACAATTATGGCGCTTTTGTTTGCTGCACTGCCCCTGTTCAAAAATCATGAAGCCGATGAATCCATGAACGCCGCGGCCGGCATGATAGCGGGACTTGCGTTCGCCGCCGTAGAGACCGCTTCACTCGCGGCGGCAAGTCCGCTGGCCGGACCGGTACGCCTGATAAGCGCGGTGTTTCTCCATGCCGCCTGCGGCATACGGGGCGCGTTGGCCGCTTCCGCGGTAATCACCCGAAAATTCTCCCGTGTCTCAAACCTTGTCTTAGCCGTCGCGCTGCATACCGTCTACAACTTAATGACACCACGCGGCGGATTATTCACCATCATTGCAATCTTACTTGCCGTCACCTCATTCGCTTCGGGATTAAGGTTCATGAACGGGCAAAAAAATAGCGGCGCGTCTGGACCTTAAACCGCGCCGCGTTAAAAGACACGTAAAAATACGGCATACCTGAAAACCAAGCTAAGCTGCCGCACATTATCTTGCCGTTATATTTCTATCGGTTTATAAAAATACAACTAAAGGGAAAGAAGGAAGATGAGAATTGAGAATGAGGAATTAACAATTATCAATGAGCAATTAATAATTAAAAAGGAAGAAGGAGAAAGGGGAAGCGCATTTATATTGACTAGGCAAATTTTTTGAGTTCCATGATAACTCTTTTGTAACGGCTCCCCCGCACTCCAAAGGTTTTTGCTTCGCAAAAACGCTTTTCCGCTGCCCCCACTCATTTTCCCGCATTGCCGGCAACGGACGGGGAAGAGAAAGAAACCGGCTGGCCGGTTGCCTCCATCCAGCAATTCCGAATTTGATATAGTTTTAGCGGCACTTTTTTGATTTTGGGCGCATTTTTGCTCCGTAAAAACAGTGCTTCCGCTCCAATTTGCTTCGTTACGCTTCGCAAATTACGCTTGTACCGCCTCTTCCATTGCTAATTGTTCATTGCTAACTGCTCATTTTTCCTTTTTCCTTTTTACTTTTTACCTCTTTGCGGGGGCCATCCGTGTTGCGCTGATTTTCGTTTTGAAATCGGAATTGCTGTGTAAACCCGCTGGCGGGGCGGGTTGACCATACCCGCGCTATATATTTATATTATAAGTGTGAGCTGGAAAATTTTATGCGTCATAGTATTTGTTTTGATTGGGATTTCGTGCGCGGCGCCTCCTCGTCAGCAGCCGCCAGTTGAAATTATTCCGTTGAACGAGTCTTACGAGGACGTTGAAACCCCAGTGCCGGGCAATGTCCTCGCCGCGGAAGCTGACGGCGGGCAGGGCGGCGCGCCGTTCGATCCAAACACTGTCACGCCTGAGCTATACTATGAAACCAAAGAAAACATAGCCCATTTTATAAACGATTTGAATGTAATTATCAAATCAAAAAACTATAATAAATGGCTGACATACCTTGACGACGATTACTACGCTTATATTTCTTCGCCGGAGTATTTACAAAGAGTATCCACATCCGGTATACTACAGTCGAAAGGTATTGTACTATCGAATGTTTACGATTATTTTATAAATGTTGTTGTACCCTCGCGCTCATACGGCAGGGTAGATGATATAGAATTCATAAGCGAGAACAGGGTAAAGGCAATAACTTTGAACAAAATGCAGCGGCTTCTTCTGTACGATCTTGAAAAAACGCAAAACGGCTGGAAGATTGTTACGCCCAACTCTAAAAATTCATGAAAGATAGGAGCTACATTTGGCTAAAAAGGAAACTATGACTATAATTGTTAGTTTTTTTGTATTTGTATGTCTGGGCTTACTTGGAAATAATCCTTCTATTTACGCACAGGATATGTCAATCGAGGAATCTTATCTTCAGAAATCTGTCGAGATGATGATTATTCGTGAACAGGCAATATCGAGTGATCGTGACGCGAAATTTCTTGCGCTTGAATATCTTAGGCAGATGATAGAAGACGGTACCGATCCAAAAGAAATACAACCACTTTTAGCTCACATGGCGCTTGAAGGTGTTGTAAACAAGACCCGGGACGAGGGGCGGGTTGCGAATAATTATCCTGACATACGCATGAAAGCGGTTGAATACTTAGGCAGTATAAAAACAAAAGAGTCGTCTGATACGCTGCTGCGTGTCATGATGGCAGACAACGAACCTACGATTGTCAGCACGGCGGTACGTTCGCTTGGAAAACTGGGGTTTAACGATAACAACTACACGGTAAATGCCATACTATATGTTTTTTCACATTATGATAACATAAGACCGGACAATGTTTTAGCGCTTTCCGTTATTGACACTTGCAATACTCTTTCTCAAAACGACGATGTAAAAAATGTTGCGGTTTATAGTATGCTGATGCGAATTTCAAGCAACGCCGCATACATAAAACCGGTCCGCGATTATGCCGGTAGAACCTTAGCCAAACTTTATAAAAAAAATAGTTAGTCGAGTTGTTCGGAAACTTCAGTTTCCGAACAAGCTCCGCTTAAAACGAATTGGCAGCCTTTAGTCCCACGACAACTAATGTCTTGACATCTTTCAAACTGTGGGTAGTATTCTCAAGACCGGAAGAAGAATATTTTACCTCAAAATCGAAAAAGTCGAAGAAGGAAACCGTAAACAGCGCCGGCGGGCGACAAAAACCGGCTGGCTGACAAAACCGGCTGGCCGACAAAACCGGCTGGCCGGCTTGACAAAATTCTTTTTTTCTTGATATAACATAATTACACTGTAAACAAATTAAGTATTGGGTATCTTGGCGAAAATTGTGGGTAACGGAAAAGTGTTTTTGCAAAGCAAAAACCTTTTAAGTGTGGAGTTGGCAGCATAGTTGCCGCTCCGTGACAAAAGATCCGGCATAAAGCTCAAGATTTTGATTCTTGAGAGCAATATGCGCCCTCTTCTTAACTTGCTGACGGTTTTAATAATTGAAAAACGGTCCCCGGTTGTGTAATGGTAGCACGGCAGACTCTGGATCTGCTTGTGGGGGTTCAAATCCTCCCTGGGGAAATCTGATAATTCCTTGTATTACAAAGACTTATGTAATGGCCGCCTAAATGCCACGAAAAAGAAGTTGCACCCCGCAAACGCAATTATTGAAGCGGGGGAAAAGGAATACCCGGAAACTTTTGTAGCCATGGAAAGCATACGGCAGGGTTCACCCTGAACGACACCGGAAAGGAGATATAATGCCTGAACTAAGCCGGTTTTATAACATCGTGATAAAAATGCTTTTCAAGGACACGGTTCAGCACAACAAGCCTCACGTCCATGTTTTTTACAACGAGTATGAAGCGTCTATCGGCATTGACGGGGAATTGTTGGCGGGGAGTTTACCGGTCAAAGAAATGCGCCTTGTATTGGCCTGGCTTGCTATCCACGAGGAAGAACTTTATGCCGCTTGGAACAAGGCTGTCAGCGGAATCCCCTTTGAAAAAATAGCCCCTCTGCGGTAAGGAAAATCATGTACGAAAAAGACGGCATAGTATATGCGGGAACCCTTGAACCGCTCCTGAAAGTCATAGCTGTTCAGCCTCTGGACGATTACCGTATGCATCTTGAATTCTCTACCGGGAAAACAAAGGTATTTGATTTCACCCCCTTGTTGGATATTCCTTGTTTCCGCCCATTACGTGAGAAGTCGTTATTTGATCAGGTCTATCTTGATCATGGGGTTCCATCCTGGGACGGTGGAAATATAGACATAGCGCCGGAAGCGTTTTTTGCCGGGGAGGAGATATGACCATGACCGAATACACCGTTTTATTGACATGGGATGACGAGGCCTATGTTTGGCTTGCGTCAAGTGAAAACGTGCCGGGACTTGCCCTAGAAGCAGGGTCTCTTGACGCACTCATGGAACGCGTAAAATATGCGGTTCCCGACCTTCTGGGCCTCAAAGACATGGATATTAAAATCAACTTTAAGGCTGAACGGCTTGCCGAGATACATGTATAAATAATGGCGGAGTATGAAAAAAAAGTCCGGGAAGTCCTTAAACAGTATGGGTTTGTTTTTCACCATCACGGCAGAGGCGACCATGACGTATGGTTCAAAGCCGCCGTCAATATCAAGGTAACGGTGGACGGAAAAATAAAGTCCCGGCACATGGCAAACCAGATTAT
>JAISCO010000412.1 GCA_031265535.1 Spirochaetaceae bacterium
GCATGGGCAGGATATTGCTCCACATGAATTATATGACATGAGTATTTCTGCAAAATAAAATATTCAAAAAGCGGATATGAAAAGGTTTTTACGTCGCATGATAGATATGTTTATGCGCCCCCACTATGCTGGAGACGCCGCCAGCAGGCGCTCGTAAACAGCCGGAACGTTATGCGAAATGCCGCAAAATATTTTCAACTGTACCTAAAAAAACAGAAGTGTCTACATTTTTATACATTCAGAAAATTATATTGACCATTCTTTCACATTGGGATATACTTAGTATATCTTATTGGATTGGGGTTATAAAAATGCAGACAACAATAGTTAAATGGGGTAACAGTCAAGGGATAAGAATCCCTAAGACCTTTTTAAAAAATATTCATGTTTCAGAAAACGATCCTGTTGATATTATATTATCCGATGAAAAGATAATAATAAAGAAAATTAAGTACAAAAAACATAAAACAACACGAGAACGGCTTGTGGAATTTTATGGGGCGAATTTTGATCAAAAACGTGTTGGTCAGAAAGAAATCGACTGGGGCATGGCTATTGGAAAAGAAAAATGGTAAAACAGGGTTATATAATTTGGTTGGACTTTGATCCACAAATTGGTCATGAACAAAGAGGGCGACGCCCTGCATTGGTGATTAGTAATGAAGTTTTCAATAATTTTTCAAGTTTGGCTATTGTTTGCCTGATAACAAACACGGTAAAAAGCTATCCATTTCATATAAAATTAGATGAAAGGACCAAGACGACAGGGGTTATACTGTGCGATCAAGCGAGGACATTGGATATCAATGCACGTAATTTTGAATATATAGAATTGGTCCCTGAAGATATTTTACTTGAAGTATTGGATATTATTACTGGTTTTATTGAAATTGAAAATAAGGAAAATGAATAATAAATGCGGCACTTCGCATAACAAGTCTGTTTACGCGCCCCAGCTGAGCTGGGGACGCCGCCTTTTGCGGTTCCGGGGTTCTGTTCGTCTAGATAAGTCGCTTCGCTCCATTCTCACGTCGTTGCCCCGGCACATTTTGCCCCGCCCTGCAAATGCTACGCATTTGCTTATCCAGTTTGTAAAATTGAAAAGGAGTTTGACTTATGGGCAGTATAATACTAATGGTTTTCTTATTCATTGTAGCGTTGATTTTTTGGACTTTTAGTCATAATGCTTTTCAAAGAAAGAAAAAAGTTTTAGGCGTCATTCTTCTTATTATAAGTTTGGTATTTTTTATTCCGGTGGCAATCATGGTTTTCACTGTTGCTATGATAACTTTAAAAATTATAAATTTATAAAACAAGTCACTGCTTGTCCGGTTTAGCATAAAAACCATCAGATATTGTTCTTGAGCCTTCTGAACAAAAAATATTGGAATATATTATTTTAGAAGAGGGGAGGCGATAAAATAGTCGTAAACAGCCGGAACGTTATGTGCAATACATCCCTAAATTTCTTTGAAATTTATAAAAATAATATTTGACAAATTATTTGTTATATAATATAATAAAAAAATAGTCATTCGGAGGATATATATTGTGTCAAAATTATTGAAATTCTGTAAAATAATTTGGGTGATATTTGCTTTGTTTACTGCTGGTGATTTAATCACAGCAATAATAATTACTTTTATAGATAATGAGTCTAACATTTTGGTTCATACTGGCGGACCACAGGTCTATATATCAACATTTTTTTATAGACTTGCGATGGTAACATTCTATTATTTATTTACAGTATTTGTGGAAAAATGGACTAGAAAAAATGACATTGAATAAAGCAAATATACTATTTAGTAAATACTCGTATTTGATAATAATTGGTATAATTTTATTTTTCATAATAAGTACATTTTATCCTGGATTATTATATATAATTTATTTCTTTGTTTATCCAAGTTTCTTATTATTTCATACTGTGATCCATTACTTTTTAGAATATTTGGAAATTACCGCTTGTATTTCCACAATGATATTGGGAACAATATCTTTATTAAAATATATTGAAATAAAAAACTCAAATAATTGTGATAAAATATAAGAAAACTATAAAAACAAAATACGGGACGTACTGCACATAATAGGACTGTTTACGCTTCGCCGCCAGTTGAAATGAAAATTATACAAAAGGGTCTTGATATAATAAAAAATATATGGTAAAGATATTTTGCTGGGTCCTTGTATGGGCTGCGTATATCGGGATATTGAAATTGAGTGTCTGGACTGCAAGATTGATGCAAGAGTGGACAGCCCGGAGCGTTTATGATGCATGATACCCTTGGCCCGTGTTATATATTGCTGGACGAAGAATATTCGCGATTAGTATTGGTGTTCAAACTTAATGATGGCCTACCGATAATTGCCAGACAACTACAGCGGTGGTATTACCTAGAGAATCCTCGGCGGCAGTGGCAAAGGTGATGCCTAGGGTGGAAAGCATACTCACATAACAATCCTCCTGGGTATGCCATTTTGTTTTTTCATAGTAATAATATCAAGAGGACGGGAAAGCGGACCGGGGAAAGATGAGGAAATCTTTACGGGAGATTGCGGGATCTGTTGTAAAGCAACGGTCTCTGTCTTTCGGAAATGGTGTCAATCACGCCCGCGTTCCCTTTGTCCTGATCAGCTTGTCGAAAACGTCCCGGTAATCGTAACGTCCGTAGCGGGCATGGTGAAGGTATAGCTACCGCCATCATCGGTTGGTTGGTAATTAACCGCGCCGCCGTTCGTATTCGTTATGGTCAGGCTTGACGAATTGTATGTATAGCCTTGATTGATATTGGGGCTTACATAAACTGTTACGATGGTTCCCTCAGCGGCGTTTCCTTGGGGATTGGTCGTTATGGTTCCGCCAACGACAGGTACTACGCTTGTCGTTATTTTGTAGCCCGATCCGCTTGTTGAAAAATAACCAAGAATAAATACATCCGAAGCGGGCATGGTGAAGGTATAGACAGCGCCGATAGAGGAGGTTTGGTAGTTAATAGCATTGTTGTTACTCTGATTTGTTACACTGAGGCTTGCCAGTTGGAAGCCCAGGTTAATATCGGGGCTTACGGTAATCGTTACTGTGGTTCCCGCAGGGGCGTTACCCGATGGATTGGTCGTTATCGTTGCGACACTTGGTGGATTTTCATATGTCGTTATGCTGTACGACTGTCCCCCTCCGCTTATGCTAAACGTCCCGGAGATCGCCACATTAGATGAAGGCATGGTGAAGGTGAAACCGTTAGGAATCTGCTGATAGTTAATAGCCTGGCCGGTACTCGAATTCGTTACGCTCAAACTTGCCATTGTATAGCCTTGATCAGGGCTTACGTAAATCCATACGGTTGTTCCCGCAGGTGCGCTCTCTTGTGGATTGGTCGTTATCGTTCCGCTGTTACCCGCTTCCACTTTTATTACGTAAGCTTCCGGCGGTGGCGTTCCACCTGAAAACGTCCCGGAGATCGCCACATTAGATGAGGGCATGGTGAAGGTGAAACCGTTGGCAGTTTGCTGATAGTTAATAGATTGGCCGGTGCTCGAATTCGTTATGCTCAAACTTGCCATTGTATAGCCTTGATCAGGGCTTACATAAATCGTTACGGTTTTTCCCGCGAGTGCGTTCGCTTGTGGACTGGTCGTTATCGTTCCGCCGTTACCCGTGTCCACTTTTATTACGTAAGCTCCTGGCTGTGTCTCATTCACCTCTACCCTTTCGGCAATATCAGGCGATGATTCGGCAATCTTTTCCGCATATTCTTCTCCGCTGCCTTCCGGTACGATGATAGTTTCCAGCGCGTCACTGCCGTCAAAAACCCCTTCACCCAATTCGGTTACTCCGTCCCCGGCGCTCCTTTTAAAAACCACCTCGGTCAGCGTAGCAATTTCGCTGAACGCACCGCTGCCGATACCGGTTACCGATTCCGGTATGACCACGGCGACAATAGTTGTGCCTTTAAAAGCGCTGTCGCCAATTTCGGCTACCGTTGCCGGTATGACCACCGACACGATAGCGGCATCCTTAAAAGCGCTGTTACCTATTACCGTTATAGTTACATTGCCGATTTTCTCAGGAATAACGATGTTTACCAGTGTCTTGCCGTAATCGGTAAGCCCTGTTATAGTAAGCCCCGCCGTTTGATTGTACGGCTCGATGTTTCGGGCAAACCGAATGACGGACGATTGCGCTTCGATACCGCCGTCATATTCAAAAATATAGTCGGCAACTTCGCAGTTAAGCGGGGCGGAATAGGCGGAGTCACTGTACGATGTACTGCCGCTTGCAGACAACGCCTTGACCTTGAGGGTGTACACCTTTGGATCGGACGTAAGCCTTTTGAGCGGTAATTCCGTAACGCTTACGGTTTCCACAGTGCCGTCAATATCGACCGTGTAAGCCTCCGCATTCGATACCGCGTCCCATTTGAACGTGAAATCCGCCGGGTCTACCCGCACGTTTACTGGCGCGCCTAAAGGCGTTTTGCCCGTCGAGTCATCAGGACCGTTTCCCGTGTCGCACCCAATCAGGCTGAAAATGAGCATAACCCCAGCAATAAAGGTTATCATTCCGAAAAGTCGTCTCTTAAACATAGTAAAACTCCTTACAGAAATTTTATGTTCACCGCATACGCGGATAAAACGTTACGGAATAAGCGCCGTTGTGCCCGAAGAGCGGCGGCACGGATGCCGCTGTTTCTAATAGCGGCCGCCAACGGTGGCTGTGTAGAGTTTGCAGAGCAAACTCCAACTCGTTTCTTCGCTCACGGAATGAGCGCAGAAACGAGCGGCCCCCACGGGCCTTTTTTACCCTCGTTCTCTATTTGTACGGCGAAATATGCCGTTTTACCGGAATTACCAAAATCGAATTCGATTATGTCTTTTTTCCGTTTGGTGAAAAATGACTTGTGCAGTTCATCGGGGTTGGCGGGAGAAATTTCCCCCGGCGCAACCACGCTGTACCATATCCGGTAGCCTTTGTTGGCGGGGGCGGTCGGGGCGCCGGTAACGTAGATGATTCTTACGCCGAGTTCGTGCCGCCCGACAAGGTAGGTTTCTATGGTAACCTGCGCCGTAGGGGTTCCGCTGGGGGTAGAGATACTGTCGTGGGGTTTCAGGCCGAGAGCGATGTAATCACTGTCCTGCAATGGCGGGGTAAGGAAGTAGCGGCGTTTCATATCCCGCATTTTGACGGTCAATACGTCAAACGCCTCCTTGCATTGCGCCGTAACCACAGGGGTGCGGGTGGTTTCGTTCTTCGCGGCTTCGAGGGCGTTGGCGGCGGCCTGTATGAGGCTGTCGAATTCCTGCATGACGTTTGGGGGGACACCCCACATACTCCCGCTGGTTCCGACAACGCTTTGCCAGTCTTTGGCCATTGATAGTTGGGCTTCCCGGCCTGCCGGGAGCCAGTCTCTTGTGGTTGACATTATAGGTTCTCCTTATAGTGATGTGGGGCGGGTTTGCCTCCGTCCGCCTTAAAATTGCCTAATTCCATGCCGGGATTGCTCCCAGATAGAACGGAATTGCCTAATTTTGTGTTGGAATTGCCCCCATTTGCCGCAGAATTGCTCAATCCCGCTTTGAAATTGCCTCCGTCCGGGGTGAAATTGCCTAATCTCGAGCCGGAATTGCCTCCGGGCGGAATGGATTTGCCTAATTCCATGTTGGGATTGCCTAAATTCAGAGCGGATTTGCCGCCGGTTGAGGTGGTTTTACCCGCAGCTGGTTTGTTTGGGGAAATTTGCCTTGCGGCTATAGAGTATTGGGAGGGGATCTTATAAAAAAGAGTGAAATTATACGCTAAGTACTTGACAAAACAGAATTCGCCCCGATAATTTGGCCTGTGGCCTGTGGCCTGTGGCCTGTGGCCTGTGGCCTGTGGCCTGTGGCCTGTGGCCTGTGGCCTGTGGCCGAAAAATCTATATTTTTACTATCGAGTAGTGTCAACTGCACAGAGACACTGTACCATTTTTGGTGAAAACTGTCAAGTTTTTGGGCGAAACTGGAAGCAATAAAAACACCAGCCCCAGGCTGTGCCGAAAAAATAGTACGGCTTCTCCTGGGGCTGGGCCTTGAAGGGGATCCCCCACAAATACAGGCTACGATCAGCCTGGGTATGCCATTTTGTTTTTTAATGGTAATAATATCAAGAAGAACATATTTTTTCGCATTTTCCAGCATTTTTTGAGAAATTTTTGGCGCAAATTGCGCATACCTTTATCCATGAATAATGTACAATGTAGACCAACGCTGTTTATTCTGAATATACTTGGTCAGGGCTTCCCTTGTTTTTATAAAAGGATAACGGGCACCGAAAATTCTATTAAAGGAGTATCACATGAACAGAGTTGTTGTTAAAACCCAGGAGGGTGATGTCAAGATCAGCCGGCATATTTACGGCCACTTTTCGGAACATCTGGGCCGCTGTATTTACGGCGGGTATTGGGTGGGGAATAACCCGAAGGCCGAGGCTTCCATACCCAACACCAGGGGGATCAGGAACGATGTGGTCGCGGCCCTGAAAAACATACGGATTCCCAACCTCCGGTGGCCGGGCGGTTGTTTTGCCGATGAATACCACTGGAAAGACGGTATCGGGCCGCGCCCGGAACGGCCAAAAATGATCAACAC
>JAISCO010000418.1 GCA_031265535.1 Spirochaetaceae bacterium
TAAGAGCGTACAAGCTGTTTCAAGCCTTGGCCGGCACCGGCCCGGGCGTAATAGACTTGAAATTTCTCGCGGACCTGGACACGGGGGCGGAAACGGTCTGGGAAGCGGCCCGGTACAAACCCGGCGGCCCGGTGATTTTCTCGAGCGGCAGTCGCAAGGCGGCGGTAATGCCCCTGAATATTGAGGTGTGAAAGAAAAGATGAACAGCGAACAGGTGAAAGAAAAACTGGAATCCGTCCACAAATCGCCCGTGGATTACACGGTCATATTCTCCGGCAAAAAAAGCCTCAAAGCGAACGGCCTCTACAGGCCGGGCTCGCGGGAGATAATCATCCACAACAAGAATTTTGCGAACGAAGACGGCGGCCTGAATGAAAACCGGCTCATGTTCACCGCGATACACGAGCTCGCGCACCATGTAATGAGGGCGGAGAAGGGGGACCGGAGCAGACGCGCCCACGGACAGGACTTTTGGGCAGCCTTCCACGGGCTTCTCGACGCCGCCGAAGAGCGGGGCGTGTACCGCGCCGAAATTGACGCGGACACCCAAAAGCTCATAGACGAGGTCCGCGACATAAGCGTACGGATCGCCGGACTGCAGCGCGAGCTCGGACGGGTAATTTGCGCCATAAACGAATCCTGCAAGAAGAACGGCCTGAGGGAAGAGGACATAATCGAGCGCAAGGCGCAGATCTCCAGACAGACCGCAAAGGCGGCGGTTGCGGCGTTGTGCTTGGGAGACACGGGCCTCGGCGCGGACATGCAGGCCGAGGCCGCGAGACAGCGCACGGAAGCCGGGCGGGAAGCGGTCACAGAGGCGGCGCAAAACGGCGCGAGCGTTATACAGGCAAAAAAGGCCGCCCGCCCGGAAAGCCGTATGGAACCGGAAGACGAAGCCGCAAAACTGGAACTTGAAAAACGGCGCGTCGAACGGACGATTGAAAGCCTTGAACGCAAGCTGGAGGAAATCAGGAAGGAGCTTGGCGAACTCAACAGCGGAGGCAAAACATGAACAGGCTTTTTGCGACGCTCTTTTGTTTTGCCGCCGCGTATCTGGATGAGATAAAAGCGGCCTTGCGGCCAATAATCATAACCGCGAGGCGCGAATATTTTTCCCGCCCGTACCGCCGGAGGGCAAAGGCGGAAAGGAGGTGTTTACGGAGATCCCCTCTCCGGGGCAGGCCCGCGACGGCAAGAACAGCTAAAGATATTATAACGCCGCCGGACAGCAATAACACGGCGCCGGGCGGCGGCATAAGAAAAAAGATTCGGAAGAGAGGAGCATAGAAAATGGACGGCAATAAAATTTTCAAAGCCCGGATACTGGCGGACTGGGCAAGTTTCAGGCGTTTGGCCGAGATGAGGGACAGCGGGACAATCTGCCGGAACGATTTTGTCCACGCATGGGCGCGGCTGCGGGACAAAGCCCGGAACACAAGGCGGGGCGCGTCATGAAACGGGTGAATTTCTGGTACAACAAAGAATGGCCCGAATGGCCGGAATCGGAAAGGCTGGAAGACTACGCGCAGGGCGGGCTTTCCGCCGCGCGGGTAAAAAAGCTGCTGAAGACGAAAGGCGGCGCGGGCTACGCCGTATTTTTCGACCGGAAAGACGCCGCCGTCACCGCCAGGGCAATCGCGCCGGAAGGGTCTTGCGCGACAAAGACGCTTCTTTCAAACCCCGCTGTTCGCCTACCACTTGAAGGGGGACGCGAATAATGTATCGCTTGAATATAAAGCCCTACGCGGTCAGAGTCGAAGTCCCGTTTGGCGAAGCTATAAGCATTGAAAACAGGACGTATACCGCCGTCAGGGGCTCTTGCTACAATTGCGCCTTTGGCGGGACGCGCTATACGCTCGGCGAAAACCCCTGCGTCCATCTTACCTGTACACACGACATGCGCCGCGATGGCATACGGGTGTGTTTCGTGCTTAGCAGGGACGCAAGTGACGGAAATAAAGCTGGGGGATACGGTATGAAATGCGAAGCGAAAAAAATGAAACCGATACTTTTTTCAACGCCGATGGTCCGGGCCGTCCTGAACACGAAACCCGGCGCATGGCCCGCCGAGCCTGCCGACCCCGAAAAGCCCTTCAAGTGGCAGACGCGGCGGATAATACATCCGCGTTACAGGGACGGGGAAGCGGGTTTTATAGTGGTATGGGGATTGCGCGGAACGTTCGTAAACATAATTGGCGAAGACGGGCAATTTACACGGAACGAGCAGCCCCCGTATTTGCCCGGCGACATTCTCTGGGTGCGTGAAACCTTTGCGAAAACAAGCGAAGGGGAATATCTGTACCGCGCCGATCCGGTGTTTGACCATTGCGGCAAAGGCGATATTGGCTGGGACTGGAAGCCGTCAATCCACATGCCCCGCGAGGCGGCGCGGCTGTTTCTTGAAGTGAAAGACGCGCGTGTTGAAAAGCTGCAAGACATCATCAAGGCGGAGGGGGACGCGAAAGCGGAGGGCGTGACAACCAGACACCAGTGCGGGGGCAACCCTGAAAAAAGATTGGATATTTGCGTTGAAAGCAAACGGTCCTGCTATGTTTGCGTATTTAAAGACTTGTGGAACGAACTGAACGCCAAGCGCGGCTATTCGTGGCTGGACAACCCGTATGTTTATGTCTATGAGTTTACGCGCCTTGACCCGGAAGAGGCGCAAAGGAGGAGGCGGCAAAATGCGTGAGATAAAATTCAGGGGGAAGCGGAAAGACAACGGGGAATGGATATTCG
>JAISCO010000431.1 GCA_031265535.1 Spirochaetaceae bacterium
GCATGGTGCGCAAACTTTGTTTGCGATGGAACAAGCTCTTGGAAAAATCGGTCTAAAGCCCGCTTTTTCCACAAAATTCAAAGAAGCTGTTCCAAAAACTGAAGTTTTGGAACAGCCTCTATTACATGAACATTCCACCGTCTACAGGAATCACCTGCCCGGTTATATACTCCGATTCATCAGAAGCCAAAAACAGCGCCGCGGCGGCAATGTCATCCGGCGTTCCCATGCGTTTAAGCGGTATAAGCGAAAGCGTTTTTTCCTTGGCTTCACCCGTCATAGCTTTTGTCATATCCGTAGATATAAAACCGGGAGCAATCGCGTTTACACGCACACCGCGTGAAGCTGCCTCCTGCGCCAAACTCTTTGTAAAAGCTATCACGCCGGCTTTCGCGGCGGCATAGTTTGCCTGCCCGCCGTTTCCGTGAATCCCGACAACGCTTGCCATATTGATGATAGAGCCGCGCCGCTGACGTATCATGGCGCGTCCCACCGTGCGGGCAATGATGAACGGCGAAACCATGTTTACATCAATAACCTTTTGAAAATCCGCAAGATTCATTCTGAATGAAAGATTATCACGGGTGATACCCGCGTTATTCACCAAAATATCAAAAGCGCCGCTTTCTTTTATCAAGCCTTCCACAAGCGCCTCAACTTGCTCAAGGTCTCCCAAATCGGCGCATACCCAGTGCAGCCGCCCTTTTGTTTCGGCAATCCACTCCGCAAGACCTTCCGGTTCCTTAGTTCCTATTCCCCAAATTTCCGCGCCTTCCGCTATAAAGCGGTCTGTTATCGCCTTACCGATACCACGCGAAGCCCCTGTAATCAGAGCCTTTTTATCATGCAAACGCATCGAATCCTCCTGACCTCTTTTTTTACAATTTTTTACAATTGGCAGCCCGTTTCTCCTGATGTATTTTTTTACAACGGGCCGTCCGTTTTTGCTTATATATCAAGTTTATCTATATCCGCGAGCGTTCCGGCGGGAAAGCACGGAACGGACGAGCCGGAATCCTTCCAAAGACCGGTAAGGGCCTTTCCGGGACCGGTCTCCAGCGCCATATCCGGTGTTAACGCGGCTATCGCGGCCTCTTCGTCCAGCCAGCGGACGGCGCCGCAAATCTGGCGCAGCGCAAGCGATTTAGCTTCGCCGCCGCTTGTAACCTGCTTGCCGGTAACATTGGAAAAAAACGGCGTGGCGGGATCGGCAAAGTTTACGCCGTCTAAAACGGCGGCAAATTCGTCCGCCGCACCGGCCATCAACGGGCAATGAAAGGGCCCCGCCACGGCAAGCCTTATGACACGCCGCGCTCCCGCTTCCTTAAACAAAGCCTCGGCCTCGCTCAGGGCGGCGGCGCTTCCCGAAACCACAGTTTGACGCGGCGAATTAAGGTTGGCGATATACAAATCCTTCCCTCCCCCGCTAGTCCATTTTGCGATTATATTCTCTATTTCCGCGGCGGAAATCCCAATCACCGCCGCCATGCCGCCCCCCGACTCACCCAATGCCGCCCCAGCTTTTTGCATCAAAGTGCCTCGCCTCGCCGTAAGCCGCAGACTGTCATCCGCTGAAATTACACCGCAAACCGCAAGGGCGGCGTACTCCCCCAAACTATGACCGGCGCAGGCGCATGGGGAAACACCGCGCGATTTTAGCGCGGCGGCGGCGGAAAGATTTACCAGCGTAACCGCGGGCTGGGCAATATCGCCGCGCTTCAATGTTTCGGCGTCCGTTTCGGCAATCAGTTTCCGCATATCGCGCCCCATAATTTCAGACGCGCGCGCGAATAAATCCCTCACCTCGCCAGAAGCGTCAAAAAAATCAATTCCCATAGCCGGATACTGCGCCCCCTGCCCCGGAAACAAAAACACATATCTTTTGGTCATAAAATCCTTCTCCATTTTACCACTTTGCGGCAGGATGATACACAGAATCAAAAAGGGGGAAGCCTCCCCCTCACTCCAGCCCCGCACTACGGTCAGTATGTCTGTGCCTGCGGCACAGACATACTTCTCTCCGTTTGGTCTTCCGCTGCCCCCTCGCCTGGGGGCTCCGCCCCCAAACCCCCGCGCGGTTTTGCGGCAGCGCCAAGGCAGAAAAATTTATATGTGTTTATCCTGACTTTGCGGGCTGCCGCCGTATACTTTGATAACAAGGCGCTATGGAAAACCTAATGACAAGAATCAAACAAATGTCATGATTGTACAATAACAAAGACCAAAATATTTGTCAATCGCACGCACGGAGGAATGCACGCACGGAGGAAATGAACAATTGGCAATGAACAATGAGGAGGAATGCGCAAGGAAAAGATAAAAAGGAAGAGGGAAGAAGGAGCAATGAGGGGTAAATAAGGGGTAATTTTTTCCCTTTTCCTTCTTATTTTTAAAAATTGCCTTGATATTTTCAAAAGCCAAGTATATAATGTACTGTATATTTCAAAAATAGAAATGCAAAACCTGAGTTTTACACATAAACGTGAAAGATTGGGGGCCGGGCATTTTTGTTTTTGGGGCGGGTTTTCATCCACCCGTTAAAAACAGCGTTTGTAATAGAGTTGTTCAGAAACTTCAGTTTCTGAACAAATTCTGCTTAAAATCTGCAAAATGCCGTGCATTTTGCGAGACTTGCAAGCTAAGCGAAGCTTAGCCGACAACTAACCGAGTTGTTGAACAAGTCCAATATTGGGTAATTGTGGCAAAAAGTTTTATAAAATATACAGAGAGCTTCTATATTTTAACCGCGAAAGATTCGGCGCGGTATAAAATTTACTTTCTACCCCCCCCCCCCCCAGAAAAATACACTCCGGTTCTGTAGACGATTCCACTCATTTAGACGCGCAAAAAGCGGCCGCGGACAACAAAAAACCGTCCCGCCCGCACACAAAAACAAGCGCTTTTCGCGCTATTTTCTATCTTTTTGGGGAAAAATCCGCCGTTTTTGCGCGTTTGAATATTGACGGCGGGGGAAAACCGCGCAAGGAGAAATTTGTGAAAAACAGCCTCTCAAATATGGGGGTTCCGGCAGTCTTGCCGGCCTTAGGATTGCGGTATTTTGACGTAAAAACCGCGGCGGCGGGGCATCAAGCCTTTCAACAGGATGATTTATAAAGGGTTTTAGAGAGGAACCCGCAGACGGTTCTCGATCTTGGCGGACAAGACCGGCTGCGGGCGGCGCCTAAGCGCTTAATATAAGATTAACGATTTTCGGGGAATCTTCAAAGCGATTGGGCCTCTTTGAATAAGCCTACAGACCTACAGGTCTGTAGACGGCGCGCGGGTATAAACCTGCGCAAACAATTTTTTGAGGAGGACTCTATGTGGAAAAAGAGTTCAATATGCGCGGCGGCGGCAGCTATCGCGCTGGCGTTTGGATTGCTGCTCGCAGGCTGCGATCACAATTCCCGGTATCATTACACGGAGCCGGTTGATAATCCCGCCATTACGGACGATCCGTCCGAAGGGATAATGACCCTGGATACGGCGTACAAAATCTTTTATAAGGATGGTGTAAGCTTTATCAACAATAAGGCGATTATCAAAAAGTTCATGAATGCAACGGCGTTGAGGGAGTATCTGGAGGTGGGAACCGTGCCGCCGCCCTCGTCGTCAGTGACGGGCGGAGTAAGCAAGTCCGTTAATATGGCTGTTGGGGGGCCTAGCTACGATGAAACGCCGGACGCGTCCGGTTACGAGTTTAATCTCAACTCTATCGGCGGCTTACCGATAACGGAGATCGAGAGCAACGCGTTCAAGCCTGATCCTGCTCTTGGCGGCACAGACGACATCAGCTCGGTGGTAAAAACGGTAGTGCTGCCCGACACGATTACGTCGCTGGGTGAGAATGTGTTTGAAGCTGTCGGCGCGGAAATCGAAGTGGACATCCCGCCGGCGGTGGTAACAGCGGTAACCGGCCAGTCCGTTTCCGCCGGGAGTTCCGCCAGTTCTTCTTTGCAGAAAGCGCTGGAGAAGATACTTGGCGGCGATGTAGCGGTCGCGGTAAAGCCGCCAAAGACTCCAGAAAACCCCACTCCCGCCCCCGTCATAGAGCCGATACCGCCTGTCAATCCGTCGCTGGAAAGCGTAACGCCAAGCTGGAATGGTGATACACTTACGGTAACGCTGAAGTACTCCAAGCCGGTGGACAGCGTAACGCTGGCATCCGGGTATTCCGATTCATGGAATAATTTTACAAGCAGCGGCGGCGGAATAACATGGACATCCACATATAAAGGCAGCACGAACACGGACACCTGGTATGTGCCAATACGGGCCGCCACGTCTTACAACGGCGGGTCAAAGACCGCGACAAAGGACGTGTCGCTTGTCAATGGCGACCTTACGCGCCCGACGGGCGATGCCGTTACCTACAAGATTATCGGCTATCTCAACGGTCCTGACGGAACCAAGGTCGCGGGATTGGCGAAAGAGACCGCCAGCACAACCGGAGAGAACGGCGCCAGCACATACGCCGATACGGTTTGGAAGACCATACCTACAGGAGAGATAAGAAACATTTTTGAGGCAATCTATGTGCCGAACGCGCCGGGGACGAAAGACGGTTTTGTTGCGGGGGAAACAGACAAAACGGCGATAACATTCACCAGCGATATAAGCAAGGCGGCGCTGCAACTGTTCCATGTTACGCTGGGGAGTAACAGCAATGGGGATGGAATCAAGATACAAGGAACGGCCCTGCCCACAGCCGACGGAGCAAACAATAAGAATCTGATCATCATTGACGTGGGGCAGCCGGGCAATGTGGATAACAGTGGTCTGCCCGTCTTCCGTATTCCAGACAGAAGGCTGGGAACGCAAAATGTCGAATATGATCGTATAAGGCTTCGCGTGAACAAGGGGGCGCAACTGGTCATAGAAGCTGATAACAGCAATTACATCAACAACACAAGCGGTAAGACTTGCCCTACCGGATACTTAAACGGCGGCTGCGTTGAGGCTATGGCCGGCGGCAAACTGAGGGACGGCGCTTACGAAGGCTTCCCGCTGGGGCAAAACGCGGTCATTCTGAACCGCAACGCTTCGTACCTCGCGATCGGCCCGGAAGCCGGTACTACAGCAGACTACGGCCAGTGGTACGCCGGCTGGCTTATCGGCCCGGACAGCGGCAGCCCCAGAATCGTCTGGACCGGCGGCAACGAAAGTAATTACATTGAGGTGCGCCCGAAAGAGCTGGCGATTGACGCCAACGTAACGGTTCAAAAGTCCATGGGACTAATCTATAGCGTCTTTTTCCTGAACAATACAGTGGTTACCATCGACACAACTGCCAATGATAATCCTTCCATATATGACAATGCGGGAAGCAGCGCCGTATATGGTCCGGGCGGTTCCGTCACTGTATCAAGTACGAACGGCAGCATATCAGTAACAGGCCTTGCCGTAAACGCTAGACCCGGTGAAAACGGCCTTATCACCAATGATACTAACTACAAGTTCTACGCGCAGAGCGAGGGTGTAAGTATAATCTTAAAAGCGACCAACACAAAAGAAAGTTCAATACACGCATACCCGCTTATAGGCACGCAGGGCATCATCTATGCTGCGCAGTTTATCACGGCCGGATCAGCAACCACGGGGCAGAGCGAGCACGTCGTAACCATAACGGGTACTAAGGCTACGGCCCCGACAGATTATGTGAACAACTCTACCGGAATCGTTGGATACAACAGTTGGGCGCTGAAGGGTAAGATTCTCAACACCGATAACATCTTTACAGAGTAGTAATTAAAAATCGAGAGTGTTATGACCCGTTTGTTTTACATAATGCTTTTGGCGGCGCTCATGTTGAGCGCCTGCCCGGACAGCGGCGTTGGAACGCCGTCCTACGAATTCCATGAGGTCGCGGACGGGTCTGAAACACAGGGTGATGAGCCCGGTACATCGGGCGGCGGCGGGAAAACTCCGCCCGCGCCGCCCGATTCCCCGCCGAAACTGGTGGGGGAAAGTGTAAGCTATAACGAGGCCGGCGGCCTTATGCAGAATGTAAAGCTCACGTTCAACGTGAACGTGAGGGTTACGGAGCTATCCGGCAACTGGAATGTTGCCGGCGGGGACGGCGGCAGTGAAATATCTTTCACGCCGCCGGATGATTTTACAGCCGGAATAAATGTGCTGGCGTTCACGGCGGTAAACATGGTGGACGAAAACAAGACCCTGGCGGTCAACGCGGAAGTGGCGCTTACAAATGGGCTGTTCGTCCGGCCTGACGGAGACGCGCAGACATACATCACGGAATATTACAAGCACGGCGCCGCCGGTCTGCGCCGCGTAGACAGTGGCGATACTGAAACGGACTACCTTTATATCAAGAAGTCGGACGCTGACTTGCGCCGTATACTGGCGGCTGTTTGCCAGCCTGAAACGCCGCCTTCCGTCCTAGGCCTGTTCAATATCACGGTTGGAGGGACGACCGCCGACCGCATAGAGATACGCGGAACCGAGTTGCCGCCGTCCGCTATAATCAACATCGGCCTGCCGGCGGGCGGCGCGGAAAACGGCAAACTGCCCGCCTTCCACATCCCGTACAGGGGACTGGGAAAAGAGGGTGGCAGCTACCCGAACATCAAGTTCATGGTGCAAAGAGACGCGACCCTCGTTATTGAGGCGGATGAAGAGCAGGGAGACGGCTACGGGTATCTGGCAAACGCCGTTATCGAGGTGGCAGGCGGCGGAAAACTGCGCAGCGAGGCCGCCGAAGGCTTTCCGCTGGGACAGGGCGGCGTTGTCATAAGCCGCCTTAACTCCTACCTTGCCGTTGGAAAAGATGACGGTTGGCTGATCGGCCCGTTCGGCGTCAATCCCGTTATCGCCTGGGGTACCGGAGACCAGAACGGCGGCTACATCGAAATCCGCGAAGAAGGCCGCCGCATCGCGTTTGACGCTGATCTACACATCATAAAAACGCTCCGCCTTGCCTACAGCTTGTGGTTTATAGGCTGTCCGGCCTTAAACATTGCCGCGACCGATACTGTTGAAGGCAAGCGCGGTCTTTTTACAGACAACGGAACGCGCAAATTTTACGGAACATCGTCCAAAAGCGGCGGCCAAAATACGGCGGTCACCTCGGCAAAGGTAATAGTAAGTTCCGGCAGCTCTCTATCTAAAAGTTTCCTGACCCAAGACAATTCGGACGCCTTCATTACCGCAAACGGCGACAAGATAACTATACCCAACATTGGCGGCATAATCGGCCCCGATGCGGTTCCCTTTACCGGAAATACAAAAAAAGCATACTGGTTTTGGAAACTACCAAATTAGCAATTAACAATAAAAAATGAGCAAGGAAAAGGTAAAAAGGAAGATGGAAGAAGGAAAAGGGAAGAAGGAGCAATTAGCAATGAACAATGAGCAAGGAAGAATTAGGGGTGATTTTTTTACTTTTTCTCTTTTACTTTTTACTTGAGTAGGAGGAGTGAGCCGCCGCTGATTTTGCGGTTTACAGCGCCGCTAGTTTCTCTAGCGGCAGTCCGGTATATTTTGCTATTTCCTCTAACGGCATTTTGAAGTTTTTCATATTCATGGCAATTTCTAATTTCCCTTTTTCCACGCCTATTTCTATGCCGTCTTCTTTGCCCTCTTCTTTGCTGACTTGTAAGGCGTCGTCCCAGTTCCATTCTGTTAATAACATATTTTCTACCTCCGATCCGTGTTCTTTTAAAAAGTTTGACAGTATGCCTTCTTTCACGCACTGTTTTACGGCTTCTTTTATTGCCTCGTCTCTACCCATTCCGGCATCTTGATTCGTCCGCGCTTTTGCTACCAACTCGGCGTATCCGCGCAGAGGCTCGCTTTGACTTTCTATCTTTGGGTTGCGGCCCTTGTTGATGTTGTATACTTTGACTTTTAGCTCCATGTCTATACTATCATGACCGGGGATTTTTTCAAATAGGCCGGATAA
>JAISCO010000010.1 GCA_031265535.1 Spirochaetaceae bacterium
ATGACCTGGGTCTTCAGTGTGTGCCGTTTTTTTTCCTGAATAATACTCTTTTTGGTTCTTTTGAGGGCGGTTTATCGGGCTTTCCGTCACATCTACCACCACGTACTGAATTGAGGCCGATTTTCTTTTGAGCGCTTTTTTCCCGGGCAGGGCGAACGTGCCGTCTTCGGTCAGTGTGTCTTCCACCCATTGGATGGACAGGCAGACCGTGCCTTTACAGACGCCGTATTCCGCTGCGATACTGTCCATAGTCCGGTACTCCCGCAGGTATTTCAGGGTAATACACAGTTTGTCTTTGACCGAAAGTTTTGGAGGTTTACCGCCTTTTTGGTGCAAAGCATCGTATGCGTTTTGCAGGATCGACAGCATTTTATCAAATGTAGCGGGTTTCACCCCGAACAGCCGTTTAAAAAGAACCGCTTTGGCATCCGATGCCTTTTTTTCCTTTTCCATGGCATCATTATAGCATCTTTGAGGTTCTTAAACAAGTTTATTGTTTTTTATGTGTAATGCCGGTATTACACAACCGTATAAAGAACCAATTGCCGCGCCAATAAGCACATCGCTAAGAAAATGGCTTCCCGACAGTATCCGCATAGATGCTATTCCGGATGCAAGGGTATAACTTCCTATTATTACCGGTAATTTCAATTTTGATTCAGGGTATTCCCGTGAAAATGTTGTACTTAAGAATGCCGCTCCCAAAAATACGTAGGCGGTAGACCCTGATGGAAAACTGTTATGATAATCATCTTCCTCCCCATCGGGAAGCCCGCTTATGTACATATATGGTCTATAGCGTATAACAGTATGTTTTACTAAATTTATTGTTCCGAAGGTTAATAAAAACGCCTCAATCTGCATGATGCCGTATGTCAATAATCTGTTTTTGTCGACTAAATTTCATATAACGGATATTGCCGGTAAAGCCAGTATGCCGTATACGCCGTAATCGCTAACCATATCCAACGGCCTGTTATATGAAACCATGAATGAGCGGTCAAAGGCATTGACATCATTTTATTCCAATAAAACGGGAATTTGTCCCGGTTCATTGTTCACAAAGAACCGGCTTGCGGATAAACCAATTGACAAAAATCCGATAACAAGATCTCTTTTTATATCATAAGTATATACGCTTTGGGAAAAACCATAAGGGGTAATCAGCACAAAACAAAAAACAGCAAAAATTCTTTTCATATTTACCATCTTCTTCTCCTGTACAATAAAATTTGGTACAAACTGTACCAGTCATGCCGCCGTTCTGCGTTTTTGCCCCCAATACATACCGAAACCGGCAAGGATGGTAATGATCGCCATAAACCAATAAGGGACAACGATTCCGAGAATGTTGTATGCCTTGTATCCGGTAAACACCTCGCCGGTCAGGGTTATGCTGGCCATGCCAAAATCAACGATGGGCTGGATCATGGCCAAGAATATATACGGTGTTTTTGACGCTTGTGTTCCCGGCCCATTGGGTGGCGCAGCCATTTAAAACAAGGATCGCTCCGGCAAGCGCCAGGGCCATGTGTTTCAAATCAATATTACGCATTTTTATTGCTCTCCTTTATTTTTTGCGAAGTTAAAATACACCGGCGCCTTTATCGTTATGGTGTGGGCGGCGTAGTTATTCTTTCCGTAAAGCGGGAGGGTGTACTCGAATCTCATGTTGATTTTGAGGGGGCGCGTTAACTTCAGCTCTATCGTGGGGTGGAGAGCAAGCAAGTGAGAAGACGCTCCGCCGTTCAATATGCTTTCGTCATTTCCCAGGGACATTTCCCAGCTAATGGGCAGCGCAAAGGCAAGACCGACGCTGCCGATAGAAACGGCATAATGCGGCCCGGCTTCCAGCGCAAATTCCCAGTCATGGTTTGTCCCCGATTGGTTATCGACGGGAAACCAATAAACTTCGCCAAACAGGTTTACAAAAAAGTTGTCGAACATAAGCGCGTCAAAGGACGCGTCGGCGCCCGCGCCCCACGCATGGTTGCCGAGCGAATCCTGGTCGCTAATTCCGGGGAACGGAATGACCATGCCCGGCGCAAGCCTCAGTCTGAAGCGCTCGCTTACTACGGGCGTGTTCTTCCCGATGATCTGAAACTGCGCCCTGAGCGAAAAATCGCTTAAGCCCTCGTAGATTTCCGCCTCCCCGTCGCCGTCGCTGGCAATGTCGATGCTGGTAAGGTCGGTGTCGGTAACGCCGGGAGACCAGTCGAAGGCGGCGGTAAACCAGTCGGCAAACCCATAGGCAATTCCGGGCGCGGCGCCGATAATCATCGCGTCCGGCGCGTCTACCTTCCTGCTCTCCCCGTCCCAAGCCTTGCGGACAAACCCGATGTCCGTGGCGACGTCAAAGCGCAGCGTTCCAGCGCTGAGAACCGCCGCGTCCTCCCCATAAACGGCGGCAGACCCGGCGGCCAGCGCCGCCAGTAACAAAATTACTATGCGGCTTTTCATTGTTCCCCTCCTGTAACACGGGCATAATTCATACCGTACATCCGCAAAGCATTCGCGTCCACTATCCGCAGGGTCATCTTGTGGGTCTTCCTGCCCTCCTGA
>JAISCO010000137.1 GCA_031265535.1 Spirochaetaceae bacterium
ACAATTACAACAAAACTTATAGAAGACTGCTGTGAACTACTCAAGAAAAAACGTTTCCGCAGCCCCCTGCCCCTCACCGTTTCCAAGACCTGCCACCCGCCTTCATCATCGGTATCGTGGGAGGACGAAACCTTTACCGGCAAACCGTTTATCGAAATATCCTGGGCCGCCGCCGTTGTGGAACTTCGTATGGATCCCCTTACCCTGAACCCCGAAATAGAAGGCATCTGGATGGCTGTTGACGGTGGCAAAATTTTAAGCAGGACAGAAGCCAGAAGAAATATCGAAAGCTCCATAAACGACGCCATTGGCTGGACCGCATTCGAGCACATAAATTTCATAAACGGCGAAATCCCCCGCGGCCAGTTTTCCGCCTACAGAATCCCAACATGCTGCGACGTACCCGCGCCTCAAATAGAATTCCTGGCCGACAGCGCGAAAACCCCTGTAAAAGGAATCGGGGAGCTTCCCCATACCTGCGTTCCCGCCGCGTACATCAACGCGCTGGGCCAGGCTTCCGGATTTTCTTTTACCGGAATACCCGTTTCCCCTGATGACAGAATGTTTATGAACGAGGCGCCCCAATGAAAATCACATTTACCCTAAACGGAAAGGAAGTAAGCGCGGAAAGCACTCCCGACACGCGCATGGTTCACCTTCTGCGGGAACAGTTCGGCCTCTTAGGCACAAAGGAAGGCTGCCTTCAAGGCAAATGCGGATACTGCCTTATCCTCCTCAACGGAAACCCCGCACCCGCCTGTATGCTGCCGGCCTTCTCGGCCTTTCACGGAAACATCATTACCATAGAGGGGCTTCGCGGTACACCGGAGTTTACCGACATTGAAAAAGGATTTATCGAAGCGGAGGTAAATCCCTGCGGCTTCTGCGCATCCGCGAAAATGATTACCGCCTACAAACTGCTACAGGAAAACCCCGCCCCTTCCGAACCCCAAATACGCAAAGCCATGTCCGCGGTTTTATGCAGATGTACAGCAGGCAGCTTCCTCGTCCAGGGAGTACAGGCAGCCGCGTTTCACAGGAGGCAAAGAAGTCATGGCAGCCAGCGATGAGCTTACCCCCCGCGGCAGGGAGGAAACAACAATTTTCTTCCCCCAAACCATAAACGACCTTCTATCCACACGCAAACAGCGGCCCGACGCCGTGCCCGTCGCCGGCGGGACATGGCTGCTGCATAACCAAAGCTCCCGCTTCCTCAAACTGCCAAAAGCCCTTATAACCCTTTCCGCGATCGAAGAACTGCGCCGCATCGGGCACAGCGGAAACCACGTTGACATCGGAGCCTGTGTCCCACTGAACCGCATCCTCTCAACCGGCAAAAACATCCTGCCCCAAATTCTCCTAGACACCTTCGAATCAATAGCCACACCAGGCATACGCAGCCTCGCGACACTTGGAGGAAACATCTGCATACAGGGCCGCACCATGTCCACCCATCCCACCCTCCACATTCTCGACGCCCGGCTGGAGTTCCGCAAAGCCGGAGGCGCCCGCTGGGTCCCAGTAACACATTCCCGCACAGACGGCAAACTCTGCATAGAACCAGGCGAAGTCCTTACCCGCATCCGCATCCCGCTGGAAAACTGGAACGTCCAGTATTTCCGCCGCCTCGGCTCAAACCCCATTTCAGGCTTCGAAGACGTACTGGTCTTCGCCGCAATCGCCCGAACAAGCCGCGCCATCATCAGCGACCTGCGCTTTGCCATAGGCTCAAACCACCTCAACATCTACCGCAACCGCGATATGGAAACACTCCTCGTCGGCCACAAAATCCCCCTCTCCAGCCGCGAAATTACCGGCTTCCTGCAAAACCTCGAAGAAAACCTCAAAGACGAACAACCCGGCCTCTCCGCCTTCATGCGCGGCCTCAGCCTCTCCCTCATCAGACGGCTGTTCTCCAACCTGCCAGCGGATTAGCGGCCGCATATATTTATTTTTCCCAATCGTTATAGCGCATTTTTTTGGACGCGCTTCGCGCGCCCAAAAAAACCGGGCTTTCCGCTCCAAGTCCTCGGATTTGCCCATGCAAATCCTGCGGGCTTTCCGCTGCAATCCCTTGCGCCGCACCAGCGTCAGCCGCGGCCACGCGTATAGCAAACCGTTACGCGTGCAGATAGCCAACAGCAGGAAGTTATGCGCAATAATTCCAAAAACCTTTTTAAAGAGTAGTGTTGACTACTAAACGACAATGATGTACCATATAAAACAGGAGTTATACATGAAATTTATTTCCGTAAGAGATTTTAGGACATCTTCCGCAAAAATTTGGAAAGTGTTGCCGGAAGAACAGGAAATGGTAATAACCAATAATGGAAAACCCATTGCGTTATTAACTCCTTTAAGCGATAAGACACTGGAAAATACTCTTTCCGCAATAAGACAAGCAAAGGCGATTAATGCCGTTAAATTAATACAGCAAGAATCCCTAAAAAAAGGCTTGGGAAAAACAACAATGAAAGAAATAGATGAAGAAATAAAAAGAATCAGGAAACAATCAAAACAGTGAAGATTGTGCTGGATACGAATATAATTGTTTCAGTTTTTATAAACCCAAAGGGTATGCCGGGTGAAATAATATCGTTAATATTAGCCAAGAAGATAACAATATGTTATGACAATAAGATCTTTTCGGAATATATGGAAATTTTGAAAAAGTCAAAATTTAACTTTGATAATATATTGGTAGATGAATTTCTTCATTTTATAAAAGAAAATGGTGAATACATAATTGCAGAACCGCAAAAGATAAAATTTTCCGATGAAGATGATAAAATGTTTTATGATGTATATAAGAGCAGTGATGCAAATTATATTATTACCGGAAATAAAAAACATTTTACCAAAGAGAAAAACATAATAACGCCACGAGAATATATTGAATTAAGTTATGAATCGTAAAATGGGCACTGCACATAGCGGGCTTGTTTACGCACCCCAGCTATGCTGGGGATGCCGCCATGAGGCGGCTCCAGGATTCCGTTTTGCCTAGGAGTTTGTTGCGCTTCGCGCAAAAAACATCAAAAAATCGCCGATTAGGCGCCGCCTATGAGGCGATTTTACCTTGCTCTCTTCCATTGAACTAAAGCTTCGTAGAAGCTCAGGTTCACAGCAGCCCACAAGTGCAACAGGCTGCTAGGTCACTACCCCCCCCCCCCCCATCTTTCTCTTTCCTTTTTCGACTTTGAGGTAAAATATTCTTCTTCCGGTCTTGAGACCGCTGCCCGTAGTTTGAAAGATGTAAGTCCATTAGCTCTATTTATTGACGACAGAAGCGAAAATTTCGTGTATAGTTTTTGAAAAAAGCGTTTCGCGGCCATGATAGACAATGTTATCAATATACACACGGACAATACGAAGATTTTTGATTAAGACCTGCGCCGTCTTGCCCGCAAAAAAACTTGTACTTTCATCAAACAAACAGTTTTCCTCGCGCACAAATAGTCCGGTTTCAAATAAAAACGGCTCCGGGACATCAATGATAAGCTGATCGCCGGTAATCACGGCTCCGGTTTCCGAAGAAAGCGCGGCGGCAAGTTTTGTTTCATAGCGTGGACGTTCCATTATGCCGCTTAAGCCAATACGTGTCTCAAGACGCGCCGCCGCCGCGTCGTCAAACGGGAATTCAGCGGCAAGTGAAAAAAATTGCCCTTCATAAGCGCGTATTCCGAGCGCGAATACCGAATGACCGCGCTCAAACATCCGGGTCATCAGATTCAAAAGCCCCGCATCTGTAAGATTATACATATCTTCCGGCTGTAAAATATTTTCGATAAGCCCTGTAAGCAGGGCTTTTTTGACCATGGCGGTAGCGCAGCGCACGGAATGATGCCAATAAACTGAGCGGTACATCATATATTTTGAAAAAAGCATGGCCTCCACGCTTGGAATCCCGCGGGGCGTAATGTCAACACCTCTTTCGGCGTGGGGATGGAGCGTTGAAAAGATAAAATCAATGTCTTGAGAGCCGTATGGAACGCCGCAGTAACGCGCGTCACGGTTCAAATAATCAAGTTTATCCGGATCAAGGCAGCCGGAAAGCAGTTTCCGGTAAAAAAGTATCTCAGCATTGCCGTTTGTGTCAATATTGCCGTCAACAATAGCGGCGCTTACACAGGGGTCGCCTCCAGCGGCAGTGATTATCCTGTTTACCGGCGGAGACCGGATTAAAATACCAGTCAATTCCTCATGAGAGGCAAGCGGCAGTTCTTTTAGCGAGTGAGCGTATGGAAAATGCCCCGCGTCGTGCAATAAAGCCGCGCAAAGCATGGAACGCATACCGCAAAATGAAAGCCACTCCGATGCCCCCCGTTCATACAAAATGGAAAGCATCCGGTGCGTTAAGTGATACACTCCAAGCGAGTGCGCCGCGCGTGTATGCGTAGCGCCCGGGTAACAAAAATTCGTCGGGCCAAGCTGGGCTATACGGTGCAGGCGTACAAAAGCGCGCGTACGTGTAAGCGCCTCCAATTCCGGCGTTAGATAAATGTGTCCCCAAAGTGTGTCGCGTACCGGCTCCGTAAATCCGTCACGCAACGCGCCAATTATGGTATTTTTCATTTTTTTTCGATGGCAAACGATGCTATTGCCGTCTTGCCGCCGATAAATAAATTATTGTTTTTTACTGTTAAAAATGCGTTCTCGCTGTTAAACGGCGCTTCAATCATGATTATATCGGGAAACTTAATCCCTATCAATTTTTTGTTGTATTCATCTTGGGCGCTTATTAAAAACAGCATACCATTGTTTTCGCTGCCGTCAAGCGCCGTAATTTCTCCATCTAACGGTATGTTGTAGATAGCGCGTGATTTTATATCGTATAATCCCAGTCCGCTTTCTCTTTCAAAAGCTATTTTATTGTCATTATCAACGAACATAACATAAACATTCCGCCGCAGTCCTTCTTCCAGAAATTCATGAAAAGTTATTCGCCACGCCGCGCCGAATTGTTCGATTAAAATAAAACGCTGTTTATCCAAGCCGGAAACAAGCGCTATTTTTTTGCCGTCCGCTGACAATGCACAGCCAAAAATAGTTGCTATGCGTGAGCCGGAAGGTTCTGAAAAATAAATTCGCTGCCCCGTACTGTCAATTAATTCTATTGTGCCGTCTAAAGTGCCCGCTAAAAAGAGCCCCGCCGCCGCATCAACGCAGCTTAGCGGAGAGGCAAAATCATAAGTCCACGCAAATTTTGCCGCGCCGGATGAGTCATTTTGAATGTTTTCCAATTGTGAAACGGAATTTTGTTCGCTGTTAATAATAAAAGTTCTTGAATCTAGAAAAAATGGATAGCCGTTTCCATTTTCAATGGTAAAAGCCGCCTCGTCCCGCAGGTTTTTTACGGTAATAGAGGCAGTTTGTTCTCCATACTCCGCCCAAAAATAATTGGACAAAGAAATATATGCCTTTTTTGTTTTATTGATACTGAAACGCCCGTCATCCGATATATAGCCAAAAGATGTCCCCAGTTCAAACGGTATCAAATCCTCGGTTTGTTCAAGTTGTTCGTCATAGCTTGTTTCAACTGATTTTATCCATTTTGAAGACAGTACTGTTTCTTCCTCTACAGGCCCCGCCGCGATAAAAGCGTAAAACAGCGATGCTAAAATTATTGTAATTATTAAGTATTTTTTTTTTATTTTGCCCATGTCTTCCCAGATTATAACAAACTTTTACCCCCCAGCCAACCCCCCGCCAGCGGGTTTTACATACGCTCCGCGTTAGCCCGCCAGCGGGTTTACATACGCTCCGCGTTAGCGTATTCCCGCCCCTCTCTGGGGGCGGAGAGGCTTTTGGTTCGATAGCGGCAGTCAGGGTTTTGCTTCCACCATGATAATTTGCGGTAATTTGTGTAATCTGCGGCTCATTTTTCTATTCAGGAGGGGGGCGCTGTTTCCCCGCATCATCGCAAACCGTTGCCTAATAGTCGCGCCCTCCCTGTCTCCAGCCCGCCTACGGCGGTCTTCCGCCACCCCCCGCCCTGTTACTTCTTCCTTTTTCCCTTTTACTTTTTCCTTCATTCCTTCATTCCTTCTTCCTTCTTCCTTCATTGTTCATTGCTAATTTAATTGTTCTCATACCGCGCCAGCAATGACCGGTATTCGTCAATCGTTTCGGCGTGAACAAGGCGGGTTCTCAGCGCCGCCGCGCCGTGTATCCCTTTTGTGTATGCGCAAAAAACTTTGCGCATCTCAAGACAGGCGCTTTTTTCGCCTATATCGCGCGCAAGAAGTTCAAGCTGGCGAATAGCGGTGTTTATCCGTATTAAGGCATCGGGGGGTTCCGCCCTGCCGCCGGTGAGCAGGCTTTTTGCGGCGGCAAATATAAAAGGGTTGCCAAAAGATCCGCGGGCGAACATCACGGCGGCGCAGCCGGTCTCACGCAGCATAAGCTCCGCGTCCTCAGCGCTGAACAAGTCCCCGGAACCTGCTACAGGCACGGGTAGTTCCGCCGCAAGCTCTTTTATATGCCGCCAGCAGCTTTTACCGGAATAGCCCTGCGTCCGCGTCCTTGGGTGAAGGCTCACGAGCGCGGCGCCTGCCTGTACCGCGGCGCGGGCGCATTCTAAAAAGTTTATCGAGGACGCATCCCACCCGCTTCGTAACTTTATGCTTACCGGAACGGCGCCCAGCGTCTTACGAGATGCCTGTACCGCCGCTTCCACGATGAGCCCCAGCTTTTCCGGGTCCCGCATTAAGGCCGCGCCGGCGCCGCATTTTGTAACTTTCGGGACAGGACAGCCGGCGTTTATATCTACCATATCAGGCTTGTACGGGGCGAGCGCCGCAACGGCTTGAGCCATGCTCTGTGCCGACGCGCCAAAAAGCTGCACCGCCCAGGCACTCTCGTTTGCGGCCCGGCAAAGTAATGCCGTGGAGCAGTCGACGCATCCCCGTGTTAAGGCTTCGGCGGAGACAAGCTCTGTGAAGGTAAGATTCGCCCCCTGCTCTACGCAAATTGACCGGAAGGCGCTGTCAGTGTACCCCGCCGCGGGAGCCAGGAACAAATTACCGGTCAGGTGGAGGCTTCCTATGCTCAGCGGGTGGTACAGGCAGGTGTTTTCCAAGGGGGCGGGGGGTGAAAAACTATTCGTTAGCGAGTCCAAAGAAGCGGTTTGAGTTTTCCCATAGCGCGGCGGCGGTCTCCTCAAGGCTGAGTTTTAGCATATCGGCAAGGCAGCGCGCCGTCATCGGCAGGAATTTGGGCATATTGCGCTTACCGCGTTGTTCGGCAGGTACCATAAAGGGGCTTTCCGACTCGATTAGGATGCGGTCAAGCGGCAGCACGGCGATAGTTTCGTGAAGGTTACGGGCGTTGCGGTATGTAAGGTTACCCGCAAACGAGAAATACAGGTTGAGCGGCAGCGCTTTTTTTGCGTACTCGGCGTCTTCAGAATAGCAGTGCAGGACTCCGCCTTTACGCGGCAGTCTGTCGCGGAGGATCTCCAGCACATCGCGCCCCGCGTCCCGGTTATGAATGATGACCGGATAGTCCAGCTTACTTGCAATATCAAGTTGTGTGATAAACAACTCTATCTGAGATTTTTTATCGCCGTATTTATGGTAGTAATCAAGACCGACTTCACCTATGGCCACAACGCGCGGTAAATGAGCGCTCTGTTCTACCGTTTGAAGCCAGCTTTTACCCGGATTCCGCACTTCTGACGGCGAAACCCCGACGGCATGATACACGTTTGCCGCTGATTTGAGGTTATCGTAAACCTTCACAAAATCATGCAAGCTATTGCATATCGAAACAATTCTTGAAACACCCGTTTGGCGCGCTTCCTGCGTTACCAGCAGTTGTTCTATAGGGTCGTCAAATATTAGCCCTATATGGGCATGGGTATCAAAAAATTGCATGATTTTATCCAAATTTTTATTCACAGTAGAGTCTAATACCTTGCCGCAAATTTTGCCGCAAGATTTGTCGCAATATTTGCGCGCTTGCCTTGTTTGCGCCTTTAAGCGCTTAGAGAACTAGTAATACCAACAAAATGGCATTAGACCAAACAGTTAAATAATTTCCTTACCCGATTGAACCCACTCGCCTCTAGTCGAGGATGCCCCAACCCCGCGTGGAGTTTGCGCTTTGGGCACAACGCTTACAAAAACCCACAAGTGCAACAGGCTGCTAGGCGGCCTTTAGGCGTTCTTTCATGGCAAGGAGCTTCATTAAGAGGGATCGCCTAACGCTAAAACTTAGCAAGCGAATTTTTTACTCTTATCACTGAAAAAGATATTTTACTATAGTTTCGAAGTTATGTCAATTATATGTTTTTGGCATGTTTTTGGCATTATATGTTTTTGACCTTTTGCAGCAGTTTTACTTTTAGCGCTAAAAGTAAAACTGCTGCCTAACTGTTGCTCTGTCCACAGTCCTTCTGCCTACTATCCACTAACCCACTTTTAATTGTTAATGGGTGGGGACAAAACAGTGCGGTGCACTGTTTTGCCTGACGTTTTGCCGCCTGCTTTACCCTAAAGATAAGGACAAGACCGCAAAAGCAAAAACCTTTGGAGCGCGGCCTTTAATCGGCATGTAACAGTAAGTTTTTTAGGGCCTACGCCATGCTGCATTACCATATACACGCTCACTAGTTCACGTGCCGTTTTTTGGGTGGGGGGAGCCGTAACAAAAAGTTCATCGTAAACTTCAAAATTTTAACGGTTTATGATTGATGCGCTTCCCCTTTTTATTTGAAACCGCCCCAACTGTTAATTGATAATTGTTCCTTTTTACCTTTTCCTTTTTACCTCTTTGCGGTGGCTATCCGTGTTGCGCTGATTTTCGTTTTGAAATCGGAATTGCTGTTTGACCTTTTGACCTTGCCTTCGCCTCCAGCGGGGGGAAAAAGAATCATGGGCCGACGAATACTGAAGATAGTTGGATTAACAGCTTGGCTATTTTGGGGATAGGCAAATCCATGTTGTTTTTTAACCAGTGCTGCACAAGGGCAATCGAGCCGTTTATTATGTACGCCGAATGGTATTCCATTATTTCAGAGTTTATTTCGGGGTTATCTTCCAGTTTTTCGACAAAATAATTTATCAAATACCGCTGATAACGCTGAAAAAACCTTTTTTGAAAATTAATATCGCCGTTTTCGCTCAGCAGTACCTGAATAGAGTTGTTGTTGCAGCTAATATATTGCATCAAATCCTCGATTATATTAACAATTTCATTCATGCTGCGATTTTTATCAAGTTTTTTAAGTATATCTTCGATGTAAGCCGTAGTTTCATCCTCAATACGTTTAAGCAAATCGTACTGATTGTTGTAATATGCATAAAATGTTGAACGGCTTATATCGGCAAGCCCGCATATTTCTTTAATTGTGATATGCGTAATCGCTTTCGATTTCATAAGCTCTATAATGCTCTCGCGCAGCGCCTTCTTGGTATATCTCGTCTTGCGGTTCTCTTTTACAACTGTATTTACGTCTATATTTACACCCGCCTCCGCGTTTTTCATTGACCTGCCCCGCATGTTTTATTTAAATTTGTCCTATGCCGGACAAAATACAACATAATGTCCGTTTCGCTTCACAATATACTAAACTTGTCATTGTGTTAATTATCCATTGTACATAGACTTTCATAAGAATCAAGTTATTTTTACATTTTTAAAGGACTTAAATGGAACGATTTTATAAGCATCCGGTTATAATAACAGTTGTTATAGCCGCGATAACGGTTTTTTTTGCCATTCAGCTTCCAAGAGCCGAAATGGACAACAACAATACAAACTTTATTCCAAAAGAGCAGGAAGTCCGCGTGATTGCGGAACACA
>JAISCO010000139.1 GCA_031265535.1 Spirochaetaceae bacterium
TGAACAGGGCGGCGGAATTCTTAAAAGAAGCAACGGACGGCTCCGGTTTTAGCGCTCCGGTGTTTGTTCAACTGCTTGCCTGTCAGGGCGGCTGCGTAAACGGCGCCGGAGCGCCGCGGCCGTCCGGCACGCTCGCCGGCTGCGAATATCTTTTATCTTACGCGAAAAGCGCCGCGAGTCATTTGAAAGATGAAATGTTATTCAAAGTTCTCAAACTCAAGCGGAGCATAGCCGTCAAGAAAATTCCGCCGCGCCGGTATCGGAGCGGTGAAATACAAGACATCCTTGCTTCAATCAAGAGCTTTGGAAAATTAACGGACTGTTCGATTTGCGGCTATGAAAACTGTGCCGCGTTCGCAAAAGCCTTGCTTGACGGGCGCGCTGAAAAATCAATGTGCGCCGTGTATTCGCTCAATTTGACTGAACATATAAGCGGCGCGTTACTCCACAACAGCCGGAGCGGAATTGTTGTTATCGATAAAAATTTAAGAATCATAGAATGTAATAAAAATTTCGCCCGTCTTTTGGGAAAAGAGGAAGAAGAATTATACGTTTTGTCAGATCAATTCAGAGCTTTGGATATCAGAAAATTCATTGATTTTGCCGGATATTTTGAAGACGCGCTAAAAATGGACGCCCCGGCCTGCAGCAGTCGCAACATACGAATTGATAAAAGAATTCTGCGTCTTGCCGTATATGCTATTGAAAAGGGCGTGATCGCGTCGGCTTCGCTTGATGATATTAGCGTTTTTGTAAATCGTAATATAAAAACCGTTTTGAACGCGCGTAAAATCATCGAAAAAAACAGATTGAGCGTCCAAAAAATAGCTTTTCAACTTGGAGAGAATCTAGCGGAAACGACAGCTTTTTTAACCCACCAGTGGGTTTCAATGCGCTCCGCGCCGGCATACCCAAAGCAAGCTTCACCCCGTGCCGTCAGGTCCGAAAACGGCGGTTGGCATACGCGACTGGGGGGGGGGGGGGATTTCATTATGGAGAAATACGATGAATGTAGTAATAATAGGCGGTAACGATTGCATGACGCATCAGTACAAAGCAATTTGTAAAGAGTACGCTTGTGAAGCAAAGATTTTCACGCATCCAAAGAAAAGTTTGGAACGTTTGATAGGGCGGCCCGATTTGATTGTTCTTTTTACACGCCCTGTAGCCCACGAAATGATAGAAATAGCTAAAAGAGAGGCTGTGCGCAAGCATATTAAGCTGTGCCAATCGCACTCCGCGAGCGCGAGCGCCCTGCGGAATATTCTGGAACAGGCGGGGTTGCAAGCGGGGTGAGTAAATGGAGTCGCAACAATTCCGATTTCAAAACGAAAATCAGCGCAACACGGATGGCCCCCGCAAAGAGGTAAAAAGGAAAAGGTAAAATGAGCAATTAGCAATGAACAATTAGCAATGGAAGAGGCGGCACAAGCGTAATTTGCGGCCCCTTTTCCCGGCCTCAAATTATGTCACCAAACCCTGTCCCGCAAAGTGCGGGATGCGTAAAATCTCTGCCCGCAGCGCACGTAAACCCGCCGGCAGGCTGGCAGGCGCGTATGCAAACCGCCATTTTCGGAGCTAAGGCACGGAGTAAAACCCGCTTCCGGTATGCCGGCGCGGAGCGCACGTAAACCCGCTGGCGGGGCTGGCGGGTTGGCGGGGCGGGTTAGAAAAGCGAGTCGGGGACGCCGGGGACAACGGCGTAAACATCATTTACCAGCTTATCGACATCGACATCCGCCCTAAGAATACCGATATCCTGCATATCTTTTGCATTGCGTTCAATGGCCGGACGGGCTGCGCTTACCGATGCGCGGTAATTATAGGCTCCAAGAAGCCGGGCATTTACAAGCGGGTCGCCCGCGACACGATTAGTATCGGCAAGAAGCTGAGCGGCTTCGTCGGGATGTTCATACACAAACTTGGCGCCCTTTTGAACAGCGCGCAAAAATTTCGCTGTCGCTTGGGGATGCTTTTCAATCGTTTCCGAGCGCACCGGAATGACACAACAAAATTCGTCTTTATAATCCTCATCCGTACCCATATCAACGACGGCGCGAAAACCCTTAGTGTCCTGAGAGATTTGAGCGGCAGGGTCGGTAAGCGTGACCGCGTCAACAAGCCCCCGTTCAAGGAGCAGCGGCAGTTCGGCGGGACTCTGGTAAATGAATTCGATATCGGCGTTCTCGCCGTCAACTTTTAAACCCTTGCCCGCCAAATAACGTTTGGTAAAGAGGACAGGGGGCGAAGCCGGACTTGCCCCGCCGATTTTCTTACCCTTAAAGTCGGCGGCTGTTTTTAAAGACGAGCCTTCCGGAACCAAAACCTTGATACAGCCCGTATGCACGGCAAGCGGGATCTGGACAGGGAGACCGTTAGACAGCGGCTGTATCAGCGCTATCATCAGAAAAGCCAGACTGTCCACACCGCCGCCGGTAAGAAGATTCAGCGCTTCAGTGTCGCTAAACTGAATTATTTCCCATTTGAGCCCCTCTTCATCATAGTAACCTTTTTCAGCCGCTATATATAACGGTGAATGGCACAAATTATTTGCTATATAGCCGATCTTGAACACATAGTCATCCTCGCTTAGCGCCGCATTTTTCTTTTTACACGCGGAAACACTGAGCAAAACTGCCATGACTACCAAAACACAAAAAACCTTTTTCATAAAACTCCTCCAAAAAATATTAACTAACGAGTCTGTCCCCAGACCCGGTTGGCTAATGTCCACTGATTACACTGATTGCGCCAAAAGGCGACACTGATTACGCTTATTGTACCAAGCAAAATCTGCGTAATTTGCGTAATCTGCGGCCCCTTTTCCCAGCCTCAAATTATGTCTCCAACTCTTGCCCCGCAAAGTGCAGGATGCGTAAAATCTTTGCCCGCAGCACACGTAAACCCGCCGGCAAGCTGACAGGCGCGTATGCAAACCGCCATTTGCGGACCCTAAGGCACGAAGTAAAGCCCGTTTTGGGTATGCCGGCGCGGAGCCCTCTTAAACCCACTGGTGGGCGGCGCGGAGCGCATGTAAACCCACTGGTGGGTTAAAAGAGAGAGTCGGGGACGCCGGGGACAACAACATAAACGTCCTTTACCAGCTTATCAACATCGACATCCGGCCTGAGGATACCAAGCGCCTGCATATCCTTTGCGTTGCGTTCAAGCGCGGGCAGCACCTGACTTACCGAAGCGCGGTAACTAAATGTTTTAAGAACCTGCGCGTTCACAAGCGGATCTCCGGCAACATGCTTGCCGTCGGCAAGAAGCCGCGCCGTCTCGTCGGGATTTTCCTGCACAAACTTAGCCGCCTTCTGGATAGCGCGTAAAAATTTCGCCGTCGATTCGGGATGTTCCCTTATCGTTTCGGTACGCACCGGAACCACACAACAGAATTCATCTTTATAGTCATCATCAGTACCGTTATTGATGATTACGCGAAACCCACGCGCATCCTGGGCGATTTGAGCGGCAGGATCAGTAAGGATGATTGCGTCAACCACGCCTTGTTCAAGGAGTACCGGCAATTCGGCGGCGCTCTGATAGATGAATTCGACATCGGCGTTCTCACCGTCAACTTTGAAGCCCTTGCCGGCGAGGTAACGCTTGGCAAAAAGGACGGCGGGCGCGCTCGGACTTCCTCCGCCGATTTTCTTTCCCCTAAGGTCGTCCGCCGTCATTAGACCTGAATCCTCACGAACCAAAGCCTTGATGCAGCCTGTGTGCATGGCAAGAGGAATCTGTACCGGAAGCCCGTTGGCCAGCGGCTGAATCAGCCCTATCATCAAGGTTATTAAACCGTCCACACTGCCGTTGGCAAGAAGATTCATCGCTTCGCCGTCACCGACCTGAACTATTTCATACCTGAGCCCCTCTTCCTCGTAGAAACCTTTTTCGAGCGCCGCATAAAGCGGCGAATGACATAGAAAAGTAAAGCCAATCTTGAACACATAGTCATCCTCGCTGACCACCGCGTTTTTCTTCTTACACGCGGAAACACTGAGCAAAACTGCCATAAGCGCCAAAACACAAAAAACTTTTTTCATAAACTTTCCTTCAAAAAATATTAACTAACGAGTCTGTCCCCAAACCCGTGTCCCGCAAAGTGCAGGATGCGTAAAATCTCCGCCCGCAGCACACGTAAACCCGCTGACAGGCGCGTATGCCAACCGCCATTTTCGGAGCTAAGGCACGGAGCAAAGCCCGTTTTGGGTATGCCGGCGCGGAGCGCATGTAAACCCGCTGGCGGGCGGCGCGGAGCGCAAGTAAACCCACTAGTGGGTTAAAAGAGAGAGTCGGGGACACCGGGGACAACGACGTAAACGTCCTTTATCAGCTTATCGATATCGACATCCGGCCTGAGAATGCCAATCGCCTGCATATCCCGTGCGTTATGTTCAAGCGCGGGTAAGGCCTGACTGACCGACGCGCGGTAGTTAAAGGATCTCAGCAGCCGGGCGTTCACAAGCGGGTCGCCGGCGGCGCGTTTAGTCTCAAACAGAATTTGCGCCGTCTCGTAGGGATTTTCATGCACAAACTTGGCCCCCTGCTGCACGGCCCGCAAGAATTTCGCCGTGGCTTCGGGATGGTTTTGCACCGTGTCCGTGCGAACCGTAACCACACAGCAGAACTCATCTTTGTAGCCTTCGCTGCTACCATTATCAATGACGGCGCGGAACCCCCGCTCGTCCTGGGCGATTTGAGCCGCCGGATCGGTAAGCCCGATTGCGTCAACGCCGCCCCGTTCCAGGAGCAGCGGCAATTCGGCGGCGCTCTGATAGATGAAGTCCACATCCGCGTTCTCCCCTTCCACCTTGAAGCCGATACCCGCCAGATAACGTTTGGCAAAAAGCACCGTGGTCGCCGCCGGACTTGCCCCGCCGATAGTCTTCCCCTTGAGGTCCGCGGCGGTCATTATGGGAGAATCCCCCGGCACCAGAGTCTTGATACAGCCGGTGTGCACCGCCAGCGGAATCTGCACCGGCAGTCCGTTGGCCAGCGGCTGAATCAGACTGATCATCAGGGTAGCCAGCCCGTCCACACTGCCGTTGGTGAGAAGATTCATTGCCTCCCCGTCTCCCACCTGGACAATCTCGTACTTGAGCCCCTCCTGCTCATAGTAGCCATTTTCCAGCGCAATACGCTCCGGGGCATCGCACAAGCCCGACAAGGGAAGCCCAATCTTGAACACATAGTCGTCTTCGCTTAGCGCCGCGTTTTTCTTTTTACACGCGGAAACACTGAACAGAAGCGCGATAAGCGCCCAAACACAAAAAACTCTTTTCATAAAGTTCCTCCAAAAAATAAAAATATTTATTAACAACAAATAATAAAAATGTTGTTTTATATACAACTATTTAAGGTTATAGTAATAAGCTCCTTTCATGGTCATATTAATATCCCGCGCTTTATTTAAAGATTTTAACTTTTCTTTGTTTTGGTCGGATTCGGTTGAATTTAAAGTATTTTTTACTCCCTCAACTATTTGGCCGTATAGCTTTATGGGAAAACCAATGGCTATATCATCGCTGTCCCATTTACAATAAAACCTTGTTCCGGAACATAAAAAAGAAACATTGATATCCTGCGTAAGATACGGAGTTGCCGTACATTCAGAACAAATCGCCTGATTCCCCGCAAGCCTGAAATCGGTCTTAACCCCGTTATAGTAGCTGTAGCCCTGTATAATACGCATAGCGTTATAAGTATTGTCGATAACAATTACAACATCAGCGTTTTTTACTTTATGCAGCGGACCCGCCTCAAAGCCGCGGGTAAAAGCGTCCATATACAGAGTATTGGCGTGAGCCAGCGCTCCGGTACCAATATCACAGTATAAACCCGTCAACGCATAGGGCATTACCCCGTTTTTCATTGCCTCCGGCTCCTTTTCAAGACCGACTGCCGGCGCGCCGCCTGAACAATTTACATGTTCTATTGCCGCCTTAAAATGCTTCCCTTCGGACGCCGCTTTAACCATAAAGCAATAAGACGCCCTGCCTTTAAATACGTCAAG
>JAISCO010000208.1 GCA_031265535.1 Spirochaetaceae bacterium
GGCCGCAGCTTTTCGACAGTATCCCGCGTTATCACGACGCGCTTTTGACCCGGCTGTGAAGGCAGCTCAAACATAATATCTATCATCAAGCGTTCCACAATAGCGCGTAATCCGCGCGCCCCTGTCTTTTGCTTAATTGCGGTTTTGGCAATCGCGTCTATGGCTTCTTCGGTAAACTCCAGCTTAACATCGTCAATCGCGAGGGACGCCTGATACTGTTTTACTATCGCGTTACGCGGCTCTGTTATAATACGCCTTATATCCTCAACTTTTAGTTCGTCAAGACAAACCGTTATAGGCAGGCGGCCTATGAATTCGGGGATCATTCCAAAATGTATTAGATCGTCCGGGTGCAGATTTTGGAAAAGCTCCTTAACGCTTCGATTCTTTGAATCATGTCCCTCCGAACCAAAGCCTATTGGATGCTGGACAACACGCCGCTCGATATGTTTATCCAAACCAACGAATGCTCCGCCGCAGATGAACAAGATATTTGTCGTATCTATCCGTATCATCTCCTGATTCGGATGTTTCCGCCCGCCCTGCGGCGGCACAGAAGCGACCGTACCCTCGATTATCTTCAATAAAGCTTGCTGGACGCCCTCGCCGGACACATCACGGGTAATCGACACATTTTCCCCTTTACGCGAAATCTTATCTATCTCGTCTATGTATACGATGCCCCGTTCGGCGGCGGCTATGTTGCCGTCCGCACTTTGAATCAGTTTAAGCAGTATATTTTCCACATCCTCGCCGACATAACCGGCCTCGGTCAGTGTAGTAGCGTCAACTATCGCAAACGGCACTTTGAGCTTATGCGCCAAGGTCTTGGCAAGAAGCGTTTTACCTGTCCCGGTAGGGCCTATCAATAAAACATTCGACTTTTCGATTTCGACATCATCAGGGTTGTTAGCCGGATTCGCGATGCGTTTGTAATGATTGTAAACGGCAACAGAAAGCGCCCTTTTCGCGTCATCCTGGCCAATAACAAACTGGTCAAGATAGTCTTTTATCTCTTTAGGGCGCGGTATGTCGCCGGTAAACTGACTGGACAGATCACGCTCGCCGTCGTTAAGAATACGCCTGCAAACTTCAACACATTCATCACAAATATAAACTTCGGACGGGCCGGCTATAAGCCTTCGCGCCGTGTCGCCGCTTTTACCGCAAAAAGAACAGGTACGCTCGGCATTACTAGAATTACGCAGTCTTGCCATGATCTTCCCTCACTAAAATTTTATCGACAATGCCGTAGTCTACCGCATCCTCCGCCGACATATAGAAATCTCTTTCCATATCACACGCGATTTGCTCAGGCGTTTTACCGCTCTGTTTTGAGAAATAATCAATTGTCATACGTTTAAGCCGCAGTATCTCTTTAGCCTGTATGCCTATATCGCGCGCCTGCCCCTGCGCCCCGCCCCACGGCTGGTGAATCAACACACGCGCAGACGGCAACACCATGCGTTTACCCTTAGTTCCGCCTGTTAAAATGAGCGCCCCCATGCTCGCCGCCTGCCCTACGCAAATTGATTGAATATCGCATTTTAATAGCTGCATCGTATCATAAATCGCTAGCCCGGCAGTAACCGAACCGCCGGGAGTATTTATGTAAAGACTGATATCTTTTTCCGTATCCTGCCCGTCAAGAAACAAAAGCTGCGCGACAACAAGATCCGCCGTTAGATCGTTTATTTCGCCATCCAAAAAAATAATTCGGTCCTTCAGCAACCGCGAATAAATATCGTATGAACGCTCCCCCATGCCGGTTTGTTCAACAACTATCGGCACAAGGCTATTCATTTTTTCATGCATATTTAACATTTTAGTGATTTTATAGAGAAATATCTACTAAATTCACTTTTTCCCCTGTTTTTATCGTATTTTTTTCCCACAAAATAGAAAGTAACTTTTTATGCTTGATTTCGTCAACAAGATATTTATGCCTGTCTTCTTGAGCGTATTCCTCTTTTACCTTTTCAAGAGTAAGCCCGGCCTCTTTTGAAATTTCCGCGTACGTCTCTTCTATTTCGCTGTCTGAAATATCAATGTTAAAATCTTTTATAAGTTGGTTGATAATGAGCGCCAAGCGGACATTTTTAGCGGCCTGCGCCCGGTTTTTGTCATCATTTTTAGCGGATTTGATTAACTTTACCAAATCATCGTCCTTTATCTGATGGTTTTTTAACATTCTTTGCGTCATGGAAACGCATTCCGCGTCAATCATCGATTCCGGTATGTCTATCGGATTCAGTTCTAGGAGTTTATCGAAAAGTTTATTGATTTTTACCCCCTCTAAAGCCGCTTCAAGCCGAATAGCAAGATCTTCTTTTATATGCTGCCTTAAATCCGCTATTGTTTTGAATTTTTCATTAACATCTTGAACCAGTTCATCATCGTCGGGAAGCTCTTTTTCTTTGAGCTCGGTCAGTGTAACGCGGATTTTTTTTGTTTTGCCGGCTAAATCCTTATCTTCAAAGTCTTCGGGATAGCTTTTTTGGATATCACGGGTCTCTTCTTCTTTCATGCCGGTAATTTCATCATCAAATTTATAGATATTATGTCCCGTTCCTATAACAAAGGTAAAACCTTCACGTTTTGTATTATAAATTTCATCGCCGTTCTCCGACAGTTCAACATAACTAACTGTTGCCACATCGCCGGTCTCGGCAGACGCGCCATACTCCTTGTCCATCACAATGGCGTTGCGGTCACGAATCACTTCCAACTCACGGTCAATATCAGCTTCGGTAACTTCAGTGGTTCCAACTTCTATTTCCAAACCGTCGCATTTGTTAATCGTAAACTTAGGCATAACATCGTATTTAACCGAAAAAATAAAGTCGCCGGAAAGATCAAGTTTGGGCTCACCCTCTATTTCAGGTTCTGAATACGGTAACGGAGCAGCGTCCGAGGGAAAATCTTCGCTCTTTAACGCATCCTGAACCGTATTTCCTATGATGGAATTCAGCGCATCTTCCCGCAACGCTTTACCCAGCTTGCTTTCAAGTACGGAAATAGGCGCCTTACCTTTACGAAACCCTTTAATTTGCAAATCTTTTGCAAAATCATCCACAATTTTTTTGTATTTATCGCGCAAATCTTTGTTTTCATAAGTAAAAGTTAATTTTACCGCCGAATTATCCAAGCGCGTGATCTCTTGTTTTACAGCCACTATACCCTCTTCTAGTTTAATTTAAGCGTGAAACGAGTTTTAAACCCGCAACGCCCGACTTTTGACAAGTCCGGAGCCGCGCCTTACGGCATTACACGCATTTTTATGATACTATAACCTGAAACGGTAATTTCTTCTTACCCCCTATTATGCTTCATCGCTCTTTCCCATGTCAACCCCCATTTGCCATGGAGGCACATGCGCTCCGCGCCGGCATCCCGGAAGCAGGCTCTACTCCGTGCCTTCAATAAGGTAACGGCGATTGGCATACGCGGCTGAAGGCGCCCGCCAGCGGGTTCTCATGCGCTCCGCGCCCACCGGCAGGTTTCCATACGCTCCGTGTTAGCATCCAGAAATGGAGTTTTGCTTTGCCGCATCACTCAATGTTCCTTTTTACCTTTTCCATTTTACTTTTTACCTAGCATGGCGGCGGAGCGGCATAATTAGAATCAGTTATAGTAAGATAATTTTTTTTCGGCATGCATAAACACGGTGGATACAAGCCAGTTCATGATAAAATAGAATAAGCCCGCGGTGAATATGGGCATTGTTGAAAATTCACGGGCGGCGGCGTTTTGGGCGGCGTGAAAAAGCTCCGCTACGCCTATAACCTGCGCAAGCGCGGTATCTTTTACCAGCGTGATAACTTCGTTTCCGGAAGCGGGCAGTATTCGTTTTATAACCTGCGGTAAAACGATCCGGTTGAATGTCTGTCTGCCGGTAAAACCAAGCACCTTTGCGGCCTCGTACTGTCCTTTTGCTATCGATTCAATGCCGCCGCGGTAAATTTCGGCAAAATACGCGGCGTAATTCAGCACAAATGCTATTATTACGGCCGTAAACCGGTTGTATGACAAAATGAATTTAGCGGCGGCCCAAAAATTTTCAGAAGCTATGAGCGGCGAAAATGTATCGTATAAAAATACATATAAATATTTTGGAGCAAAATAAATAAATATAAGCTGCAATATGAG
>JAISCO010000282.1 GCA_031265535.1 Spirochaetaceae bacterium
GATTGGCGCGATAGACAATGCAAAAATGCGGGAATTTGATGCCGATTGCCTTGTTTCGACTCCCGAAACGGTCCGAAAACCCACGGAAATGGAGCATATCATCCCGGTAACCGTGTGAAAAAGCCTGTAGAGAAGATGAGGGCGGCGGAGTGAGGAGTGCACAATTATCAATTAACAATTAACAATGAGCAGTTAGGAATGAGGAGTGAGGAATTAACAATTATCAATGAGCAATTAACAATGAGTAGTTGGGAGTGAGGAGTGGGGAGTGACATTTACTTTTTCTCTTTTACTTTTTACTTGTAAGAATGAGGCGGGGGTGGCGTAAGGCTGCCGTAGGCGGGCTGTAGACAGCGGCCTTTAAACATTTATAGGCAACAGTAAGCTTTTCTGGGCCTACGCCATGCTGCCTTATACCCCAGCACACGCTCACTAAGAGAGCGTGCCGTTTTGGGCGGGGGCGCGACTATGAGGCAGTTGCAAACTTGTTTGCACGTTTGCCGATGATGCGGGGAAACAGCGCCCCCCTCCTGAATTGAAAAATTAGCCACAAATTACGCGAATTGCGCCATAAATGGCGACACGAATTATCGAAGTGGAAGCAAAATCCTGACCGCCGTTATCGAAGTGAACGCCTCTCCGCCCCCAACGAGGGCGCAAACAAGTTTGCGGCGGCAAAACGCTAGCGCGGAGCGCATGAGAAACCCGCTGGCGGGCGCGGAGCGTATGTGAAACCCGCTGGCGGGCGCGGAGCGCATGTGCCTCCATGGCAAATGGCGGGCAGCCGCGTGTGCCAACTGCTATTCGCGGACCCGGAAGCAAACAAACCATACGCAGCCTAAAGCCGCGTATGCTAACCGCCGTTTTCGTACCAGAAAGCAAAACCTTAAGCCTGCTTACGGTATGCCGGCGCGGAGCGCATGTGCCTCCATGGCAAATGGGTTTACGGTTGAGGCTTTAATCTGTTACGCTGAAAAAGCATGAATGAGATACCCTATTACCTGCAAGACTTGAATCCGGAACAGCGAGACGCGGTATTCCACGAAGGAAAACCGCTGCTGATTCTAGCGGGGGCCGGTTCGGGAAAAACAAGGGTAGTTACGACCAAAATCGCATACCTGATACGTGAAAAGGGGGTAAATCCGCGCTCGATTCTAGCGGTAACTTTTACCAACAAGGCGGCGCGAGAGATGGCGGAGCGGGCAGCGGCCATAGAGAGCGCGGCGGCGGGCGCGATGCTGCGAACATTTCACTCGTTTGGAGCATGGTTTTTGCGGCGCAACGGGGAATACGCCGGACTTTCGTCAAACTTTGTAATTTACGATGACGATGATATGGTTACCATTCTGGGATCTATTATCGAGGGCAAAAAAAAGAATGAGTTAAAACTGATAGCCAAGCAAATCGCGCGGGCGAAAGACTATTTTTTTACGCCGGAGAGCGCGGAACTCTCATTTATTAACCACAGCGGCGAATTTCGTAAAATATACGCGCAATACGAGGAGGCGCTGCGCAAAACGGGAAATGTTGACTTTGGCGATCTGATAAAAAAACCTGTCGAGATCTTGCGCGAGAACCCCGGCGCGGCTGAAAGACTGCACAGCAGATTCCGCGTAGTCATGGTAGACGAGTACCAGGACGCGAATGTCGCTCAATTTGAACTGTTAAAGGCTATATGTTCGCCGGAAACATACCTTTGTGTTGTCGGCGATGACGATCAATCTATCTACCGTTTCCGCGGCGCAGAGGTAAAAAACATTCTTGAATTCCCGCAGCGTTTCGGCGGCGCCGATGTTATACGGCTGGAAAAAAACTACCGTTCAACGGCGCATATTCTTGACATTGCGGACTCTGTGGTGCGGCATAACGCGGGGCGGCTTGGCAAAAAACTAAGCGCGGAACGTGGAACCGGTACTAAACCAATGCTTGCGTTTTTGAGCGATCAAGACAGCGAGGCAAGAGAATGCGCCGCCCTGATAGATAACTCTGTACGCACAAAAAAAACCAGCGCCTACTCCGATTGGGCGGTGTTGTACCGTACCAATGCCCAGTCGCTGGGCTTTGAAAATGAATTTCTGCGCCGCAAGATACCGTACCGCATAGTCGGCTCGTTGAAATTTTACGAGCGTGAAGAGATTAAAGACGCGCTTGCCCTGCTTTCATTTGTTGTAAACACAAAAGACGAGGTAAGTTTCCGCCGCGTGATAAACAAACCTGCCCGCGGCGTGGGAGCGGCGGCGCTTGAACGCATACTGTCGGAACGCGCCGCGGCGGACTGGGACATTGAAGCTGCCTGTGAACGCTCAGGCGCGCTTTCCGCTACTGGTATATCCGTGAAAGCGCGGGCGGGGGTCAACACATTTATCGAATCGATAAACCGCGCGCGGAAAATCTTGCTGGCGGTTGAGAGCGTTAAGCGGGACAATTCACACTGCATCCTAAAAGCCGCCCAGGGGCTTTCATGCTGCGCCGCCGGTTTAATTGAAGACTCAGGGATTGCGAAGTATCACCGCGCGCGTGACGAGATAAACGGCGAAACGCGGGTCGCAAACTTGCAGGAATTGGTGAACAACGCGGCGCTTTACGAGGCGACACCCGAAGGGCTGGCGGATTTTTTGGAGCGCATAGCTCTTGACCGCGCTATTGAGCAGCAGGAAGACGGCGAGCCGCGGGTAACGCTGATTACGGTGCACAACACAAAGGGCTTGGAATTCCACCGCGTAATCATGACCGGACTCGAACAGGGGCTTTTTCCACGCGATGACAAAGAAGGTGATGATTTGGAGGAAGAGCGGCGGCTTTTTTACGTGGGCGCGACACGGGCCATGGACGAGTTGTACCTAACGAGCTGCGCGTACAGGCGTATGTTTGGGCAGGCCACGCCTATGCGGTCATCAATTTTTTTGGAAGAAGCGGACGGCTCAAAGCTGCGTATAGTGGGTACACCGCCGTACGGTTTTAATCCGGCGGCGCTAAGACATTCGGCGCCAAAACAGGCGGCGCCAAAAGAAACTGAAGGGCAAAGCGCCGCCATAAAACGTAAAACAAGCTCGGACGGCCGCTGGCAGATTGGCGACCGTGTATTTAACGAAGATTACGGCTATGGCGAAATTACCGCAATAAATGAAGGGAACGAGGGACCGGTTATCACCGTGTGTTACGAAAACGGCCGCCGCCAGCGATTTTTAAGCCGCGCCCAAAGCTCGCGGTTTATGAAAATTAAAGACTAATTTTTTAGACCCCACCACTCACCAAGTAAAAAGGAAAAAGGAATGAAGGTAAAAAGGAAGAGGTAAACGCCACTATCGAAGTGAACGCATCTCCGCCGCCATGCTAAGTAAAAAGTAAGAAGTAAAAGGTAAGACGCTAGCGCGGAGTGCATGTAAACCCACTGGTGGGCGGAGCGCATGAGAACCGGCTGGCCGGTGGGGGTAGCGGAAAAGCATTTTTGTGAAGCAAAAATCTTTGGAGTGCAGGGGGCGCGGCAAAGAAGGCTACGGTTGGCCGATGATGTATGGAAACAGCGCCCCCTCTTGAATATGAAGATGAGCCACAAATTACACAGATTACCGCAAATTATCGAATTCAAGGCAAAACTTTGAACGCCGCTATCGAAGTGAACGCGTCTCCGCCGCCATGCTAAGTAAAAAGTAAGAAGTAAAAGGTAACAGCGCAAACAAGTTTGCGGCGGCAAAACGCTAACGCGGAGCGTATGTAAACCCGCTGGCCGGCCGGCTCCATGGCAAATGGCAAAACCCCATAACGCCGTTATCGAACCAAAAGCCGCTCCGCCCCCAGCGAGGGGCGGCAAAACGCTAGCGCGGAGCGCATGTGCCTCCATGGCAAATGGGGTATTGACTATTAAAACGAATTCAGGATAGTATCCCTTCAATTTGTTGCTTAATTATGGAGAGTAAGACTGTGGACAAGAAATTCCTGGATAAAATGGAAAAATCACTTACCAAGTTAAAAAAAGAAATCATCGACAATCTAGTTGTCAGCAATAATGACTTCAAAGATATAGTCGAAGGCATGGACCCTAAGGATTTGGCCGATATTGCGTCGGACGATATTGACCGGAAAATGATTGAGGCGATAGGCTCAAAAGAGTTGCAGCGTCTTAAACAGATTGACTCCGCGTTGACCCGCATAAAACAAGGTAAGTATGGCCGGTGCGTTAAATGCGGACTGGCCATACCCCAGGACAGGCTGGAGGCTATTCCCTATGCCTTGATGTGTATTCAATGCAAAAGCGCCGACGAGCGGCGTTACCGCTGAATTAACCTTAATGACAGATAACGAGACTTACTGCCGCTCAATCAGCGCGGAATTCGCGGGACTTTCCATGTTTTCCGCGTTGAAAAAGCACCCCTTGATAGGCGCGTTCATTAAAACGCTTAGTTTGAAAGACAAAGACAATCCCTTTGCGCCGGTAACGGCGCCGTTACCGGCATGGGCAAATTTTACGGCCGTCTTTGCCGGCTGTTCAGACGGCGAGTCTTTTAGCCGCGTTCTTTACCGTTTGGCGCTTGCCGATGTGAATGCGTTTACCCTCGCCGCTGAACGCGGTGTTTTAGACATATCTTCTTTTATCTGGAAAATTGCCGTCAATGACCTTGCGGCCCTGTCCAGAGCGGCGGCTTTTGATTTCAAGCGTCTTTCAGGCTTTTTTTCCGAAATTCTTCAACACGCCGGTGCGGCGGCGGCGGCGGCGCGTATTGAGGCGGAAGCGGATTTCTTGGCGGGATTATGCCGTTCTGAGGACTCATGGACGGCGGAATCGTTTGCCGCGTTTATACGCGAGAATGGCGCGGGCGATCTTGCCTGTCATAACTTGTTTTACATTCTGGACGGAGAATTGCGGCCCGCGGCTAACGGCGACCCAATACGGCTGTCCGATCTTTCCGGTTACGAGGAAGAGCGTCATCTGGTAGTTTCCAACACGCTCCGCTTCTTGTCCGCAAACGCGGCGAATTCGCCAATGGCTAAGCTGCCGGCGGCAAACAATATCCTGCTCTACGGGGACAGGGGATGCGGAAAGTCCGCCACCGTAAAAGCTGTCTGCAACGAGTACGCCGGGCACGGGCTTAGGCTTGTAGAGCTGCGAAAAACAGAGCTTGCCTCGCTTCCTGCCGTAATGAAACTTCTTTCACAGCGGGGACTGCGTTTTATTCTGTTTATAGATGATCTATCGTTTGAGTCCGATGACAACGATTTTATGATGTTGAAGGCGATGCTTGAAGGCGGCATTGAGACAAAACCGTCAAATGTAGTGATCTACGCGACAAGCAACCGCCGCCACCTTGTAAAAGAGCCGCTCGCGGACAGGCCGTCGTCCCTGGGCGATGTAAGGGCCTTTGACACCATGCAGGAACAACTTTCCCTTGCCGACCGTTTTGGGCTTACCGTGATTTTCAGCGCCCCTTCGCAAGACGAGTATTTGCGTATTGCCGAATTTATAGCGCGCAAGTACGGCGTACTGCCCGAAAACGCGGAGTCTGCCCGGCTTCAGCAGTTTAGAGATAACGCTGTGCGCTGGGAACGCTGGTTCAATGGGCGCTCGCCCCGCACCGCCGCTCAATTTGTTGAATGGCTTGCCGCCGCTGAAGATTTCCCATGGGATGTTATACAGTGAACTGCCCGGATTCTCTTTGCTCCGATCCATGTTTTTTCAAGAAATCCGCGAGTATGCCTCGGCTTTACAGAAACGTACGGCCTGTTACCGTGCGGCAAGCTGTGCGATGGTCTTAATATCAAGGCCGGTAATTTTCCGCACAAATTCAGGGGAAGCGCCCTCGGACAGCGCGTTTTTGGCAATTTCCTTTTTGTCCTCCTCTCTGCCTTTCTCCATGCCTTCCTCCCAGCGAACCTGTAAAGCGTCTTCCCAGTTCCATTCCGTCAGCAACATATTCTCTTTGCTCCGATCCGTGTTTTTTCAGGAAATCCCTGAGTATGCCTATGGCTTTACAGAAACGCACGGCCTCCTTTACCGCCTCGTCCCTGTCCATACCCGCCTCCTCGTTCTCCCGCGCCTTCGCCACAAGCCGGGCGTACCCGCCCAACGTGGGGCTTCTCTCTTCTATCGCCGGGTTTACACCCTTGTTGATGTTGTATACCGTTACCTCAAGCTCCAGCCGCGCCTTATCACACACTCCTGTTTCCTTAAATAGTTCCGACAGCTTTAGCGTCTTCACGGCGGGAAAGTCTTCCTTCCCGGTATACAGCACTATGAACTCAGGGCGGGGTATGTCTATCTTTTTGCTTGAATACAGCCGCCTGTTGTCGATTATCTTTTCGTAAATCCGCGCCCGCCAGCGGGTTTACATGCGCTCCGCGCTAGCATCCCCAAAGCAACATTTGCTCCGTGCCATCGGGTCCGCGAATAGCGCTTGCATACGCGGTTGCCCGCATTGCTAATTGTTAATTGCTAATTCTTACTTTTTACCTTTTCCTTATTTATTTTGCGGGTTTACATGCCCATGAACAGAGCGTTCTGTAAAGTGTTGATTTCTATGTCGTCCTCATTAGAAAAGGATGTTTCGTTTACAGCGTTGTAAAGCTCCAAAAGCCGTTTTTTGTCGTTAAAGAGGAGGGTGAACACGCTGTCTTTGTACTCACGGTTAGCTTTCATAATCTATAATCTATCCTGTTTCGGTGGAAAGTGCAACATCGCCCGGTAAGACCCGTGAATATCCCCCTGCTCAACATGAAATATTGAGCAGGGGGTTTAGAAAATGCCGTTACGGCTATTCATTAGACTGTTCGCTGCCCGTGTCATTCGGCCTTGCCTGAAAACGGACCACCACGATGCCGCTTCCGCCGTTGCCGCCCCTATTTTGCCATCCGCCGCCGCCGCCGTTACCAGTATTGGATGCTCCATTGTCTCCCGCATAATAGCTTTTATTAGGAGGTGTCATTCCGCCGGCGGCATAAACTTTTATTTTGCCGGTAATGTCATTTTCTCTGCCGGCGCCGCCATAAAGACCGGCTGTATTTTTGGTATCCCCAATAGCCCCAGACTGGCCGGCGCCGCTAGCGCCCCCTCCCCCTGCGGCATAATTGCCGGAAGAGGAGATTGCGCCACCGGGATTCCCATACGAAGTCCCCCCGTCCCCATCTTTTTTAGCTCCGACCGAGCTTCCACCGCCGCCGCCCGAACCTCCCTGACTCCCGTTGCCGCTAATCGCGCCGGAAGTGGTACGCCCGGCGCTTGCGCCGCCGCCATACGCGAGTATGCCCCCGTTTGTGGGGTCGCCGAAGCCGGAATCGCCGCCGTTAACGCCATTGAAAAGGTTACCGTCTTGAGAAGTTTTCGCACCGCCCACGCCCCCGGTGCCGACAAGTACAGAATAGCTTCCCGCCGTAATCACATAATTATTGTTTTCGAGCATTCCGCCCGCGCCGGCCCCAGATGAGGGGTACCACGCTCCTCCGGCTCCCCCGCCGCCCGCCACCACAAGCATACGCGCTGTTAAGCTTCCTCCTGTCGGTGTGGCGTTGACGCTGAGCGTGCCGCTCTTTATGAATGTATGTACCTCGTAATACTTATCACCCTCTTTTATAATGCTTACGCCATTATCTTTTGGTATTGACTCTGCCCAGTAACTTGTCGGCCAATTTGGATCGACGATTTTTTTGAATTTCAGAATAAAGTCCTTTCTATAATCACCACCGTTAGTGC